>DKXQ01000148.1 GCA_002493085.1 Lachnoclostridium sp. UBA7122 | reverse complement strand
TTACCCTGCGCTTGGAAAATAAATAAACTTCAACTGGTTGTTGCAGGGGTAATTGAAGACCAGACAGGATTTCTTGACAGGAGGAGCGGATATGTTTCAAAGAAGCTGGCAGATTCCGTTATAACAAAAAACAGCGTAATGGTAAACGTTGTTGCCAGATTTAAAAGTGAAAAAGATATTCCGGGAAGTATTGACAGGCTGAATAAATATTTAGGGTATGACAAGGAAAAACTGGAGACTGTTATTGTAAGGCAGAATATGATGCTTTCAGAAGCTGTAAGTGATGATGGAAACTTAAAAAAGCAAAACAGGGCTATGAATTTTATTGTATGGCTTGTGTGTGCGATGGTAGTGTACAACATTTTTTATAGCCGTTTCTTTACTAAAAAGAGAGATTTTTCCAATTTAAGAAAAATTGGATTTAATGCAGCAGATTTGCTGAAAATTACAGGAACAGAGTTTTTAATTCTGGCTTTTACAGGATTTGTAACAGGAATTGTGGCTGGATTTTTATTAAATAAAATAATATATGTTGAAATAATGAAGCCTTTTATCAGCCATTATGAAGCGGGTGCTTTTGTTACATCTGGCATGTCATTTCATAGCATAAAAAATACAGCGGCCATGATTGTGATGGTTCTTATCCCAGGCATTATAACAGCAGTGTTACAGTTAAGGATGGCTGCACCTGTAAACGTTATGAAAAACAGAAGGAAAAATATAAGAAAGATTGTCCTTGCGCTAATGATATTATCTTTGTCAGCAATTTTAACAAGCTGGATAAGTGTCCAGGATAATAAAAGTGAAAGCGGTATTATTTATGTCCACGCTTTTGTGCCTGGTGATTTACAGGTAGAGACCGGGAGCATAACAGAAGGCATACTGGAGGGCACAGTGTCTGCCATACCAGACAGTGCACTAGACAAGGTAAAAGAAATCAAGGGGATAAAACAAATACAAAGTTATGAAATAGACTATGATACAGATATATTTTTATGTGAGGAAAAATCTAAGTTAAACAAGGATGCACCAGGGTATAAACTTGTAACAGGCATGGATATGGAAATTGATGGCAGAAAGCAGTGTTTATTTAATATGATATTTGCAGCAACGGATAATATAAAGGCACTGGTGCCAGATTATAATGAAAGCAAAGATGAACATGCCGCAGTTATGAAAGAAGAGATAGCACAGGCACTAAATTTAAAACCAGGAGATACATTTACCATATATGGTAAACAGATTGCAGGGGCGGACTCAAAAAAGAATGTACCAGGTGTTACATTAAAACTAATAGGGACAACACAAGAAATGACATTATCAGAGAAACACGAAGGAGCTAACCTGCTTATTGTGGACAGGGAAACAGCAAGGCTGTTTCCTGGCAGATTATCACGCCAGATAATCAATATATGGACAGAAGACGAAAAAGAAACAGATGTTATGTCAGGTTTAAACCAGATAGAAGAGCTTGATGGATGTTTTTTGCATAATGCCAGACAGCAGATGCATGAATATACAGATTCAGACAGAAACCAGACAGCCCTGCAGTACTTTTTTATAGCGCTTTTAGCTTT
This sequence comes from Lachnoclostridium sp. UBA7122, assembly GCA_002493085.1. Taxonomy (GTDB): domain Bacteria; phylum Bacillota; class Clostridia; order Lachnospirales; family Lachnospiraceae; genus Butyribacter. The sequence continues at coordinate 5,614 of DKXQ01000148.1, read as the reverse complement.
AATTGGCATCCTAACATATTTTAATACTGTTTTTACAAATACTTTAAGCAGGATAAATGAGCTGTCAATTATGCATAAAATTGGCATAGGGAATACAGAAATGTACAAAATGGTTACAAAAGAGGGAATGAAAAATGGCATAGCAACGTTAACTGCAACTGGTATTGCACAATCCATTTTATGTATAAATATGCATATTAGGTTTGGTACAATATTTTTTGCAATAGATATATGTATTTTTATATCATGTATGCTGTTTCCAGCTATAGTTTTATTATATATTTTAAAATTTAAATAATAGTGTCTATACTGATAGAAGTTTATAGAGAAAGGAGTTTATATATGGATATTTTAAAAACGGATGATTTGAAGAAATATTATGGCAGTGGTGAGATGGAAGTACATGCACTTGACGGAGTAAACTTTTCTGTAGCACAGGGTGAATTTGTTGCAGTTGTTGGTACAAGCGGAAGTGGCAAGTCTACGCTTTTACATATGCTTGGAGGGCTTGACAGGCCAACTTCAGGAAGTGTGTTTGTAAATGGCAAGGACATTTTTTCGTTAAAAGAAGATGAACTTGCTATATTCAGACGGAGAAAGATTGGTTTTGTATTTCAGAGCTATAACCTTATACCAGTAATTAATGTTTATGAAAACATTGTACTTCCTATTAAACTTGATGGTGAAGTACCTGATAAGGAGTATGTAGATGGTGTCATTAAAACGTTGGGGCTTAGTGAAAAGATTGAACGGCTTCCTAATACTTTATCAGGAGGGCAGCAGCAAAGGGTGGCTATTGCAAGGGCGCTTGCAACGAAACCTGCAATTATTCTTGCGGATGAACCAACAGGAAATCTTGACAGCAGTACAAGCCAGGATGTATTAAGCCTGCTTAAGACCAGCTGTGAAAAGTATAAGCAGACTATGGTTATGATTACGCATAATGAGGAAATTGCACAGCTTGCAGACCGGATTGTGCGCATTGAAGATGGCAGTATAATATAAGTATGTGGAAATGAGGGATTTATGTGGTTAATGTAAAAAATAGTAAAATTATAAATGAACTGTCAATTAAAAATATGAAATCAAACAAGACAAGAAACAAGATAGCAATAGCAGCAATTATGCTGACTACTATACTGTTTACTTCGCTGTTTACGATACTTATAACTATGCAGCACTCCTTTGAGGAACAAAGTTTCAGACAGGTTGGTGGGAAAAGCCATGGAACATTTAAAAATATTACAGAAGATGTTTTAGATGAACTGTCTAAGGATAAACTGGTTAAAGCGGATTCTAAGAGGCTGTTTCTTTCTTTGTTATCAGAGTCTCCATTTAATAAGCAGCATACAGAGTTAAGTTATATGGATAAAGCATGCGTTGATGATTATTTCTGCACGCCTGCACATGGAAGGCTGCCAAAAGAAGGTACTATGGAAGCTATATGTGACAGCAAGGTACTTAAGATGCTTGGCGTAGAGCCGAAAGACGGAGCTGAAATTACAGTAACATATGATATAGGATATGGCAAAAGCCGTATACATGTTACTGATACTTTTAAAGTTACGGGCTGGTGGGAACATGATGAAGCTATTGACTGCTGCCATATTATTGTGCCTTTATCATATGTAAAAGAAAAACTGGCTGGATATAAACCTGTAAATAATAGTGACATAACTGGCACATGGGACTATAATGTATTTTTTAAGAATTCAAAAAATATTGAGAAAAATATGTACCAGGTTCTTGAAAACCATGGATACCAGACTGAAGATGTCAATAAAAATAATTATATAAATATAGGTATCAACTGGGCGTATACTGAAGCACAGATTAATGCAAAGGCAGATACTACTACTATTATACAAGCTGCTGTCATGATGCTTATATTTATAATTACAGGATATCTTATTATATATAATATATTCCAGATTTCCGTTGCCAGTGATATACGTTTTTATGGACTGTTAAAAACTATAGGAGCTACTAAGCGCCAGTTAAAAAAGATAATATATATTCAGGCATTAAAACTTTCTTTTATAGGAATACCTCTTGGGCTTATAACAGGATACTTATGTGGTAATATTTTAACATCATTTATAATGAAAACTATGAATGGTGATGGAAAGGCATATATGACATTTAATCCATTAATATTTGTGGGTGCAGCTGTTTTTTCTATGATAACTGTTTTTATATCACTGATGAAGCCAGGCAAAATAGCAGGAAAAGTGTCGCCTGTTGAAGCTGTTAAATATACAGACGTTACAAATATAAAGAAAAAGAAAAGCAAGGTGAAAGATAACCAGTCAGTATACCATATGGCATTTGCAAACCTTGGAAGAAATATGAAAAAGACTGTGCTGGTGGTTATGTCATTTTCATTAAGTGTTGTAATTTTATACGTGGTATCAGCATTAGTAAAAGGTTTTGACGCAGATAAGTTTCTGGAAAATTTAGTTATATCTGATTATGAAGTGGCTGATGCGTCATATTTCCAATATTCATGGGGAGTTGGTAACACAGGTCCTTCAGTTTCTGAAGAACTGGTTTCAGGGATAAATTCACATAATGGCATTACTAATAGCGGACGTGTCTATGGCTTTACAGAAACTGCAACAGTACCTGTTACAGAAGAATGGTACAGAAATAATTATAATTATCTTACAGAAGAAGAGCTGGAGCAAAATATTAAAAGCCTCAGGAATGGAGATATGGTTGATGAATTTGTCGATTTATATGGAATGGAGGAATACCCTTTAAGTAAACTTACTGTAGTTAATGGCGATATATCAAAACTAAAAGACAGGGATGGAAAATATATTTTAGCTGTTTATATGACTGATGACTATAGCAATGTACAAGATGGTACTAATTTTGTCAAGACAGGGGATAAAATAGAGATAACATACAAACAATGGGAATATTTTAATACAAAGACAAAAGAAATTGTATCAGAAGAAGATTTATCTAACGGCAATGTTTTATATGATGATGTTGATTACAGAGTTAAGGATATGTGGAAAGAAACATATACAGTAGCTGCAGAAGTTACAGTTCCATATGCAATGGGATACAGGCACTTTGGTAACAGCCAGTTTGTTATGGATGCAAATACGTTTTTAAAAGATACTAAGACAGATAAAACTATGCTATATATGTTTGATACAACTGATGAAGCTAATGAAGAAATAGGAAGCTATATTAAAAATTATACAGAAAAAACAGACCCATCACTGGATTATGATTCAAGGGCAAAATATATGGAGGAATTTAATGAGTATATACAGACATTTGTAATAATAGGTGGTGGGCTTTGTGTAATAGTAGGCAGTATAGGGGTACTTAATTTTATCTATGCAATAGTAACATCAATAATAGCAAGAAAACATGAATTTGCAATGTTGCGCTCAATAGGAATGACCGTAAAACAATTAAAACGCATGCTTATAACAGAGGGTGTATGGTATTCTGCCCTGGCGATGGCAGGCTCACTTATAATCTGTATTATAATAAGCTTATTTATTGACAATGTAATAGGAAGTATATTCTGGTTTTTTACTTATCACTTTACATTAGTTCCATTTATAATAGTAACACCAATATTTTTAATAATAGGTGCTGCAGTTCCATATATAGTTTTTAGATATGCAAAACAGGACAGTATAGTAGATGAACTTAGGAAAATAGAATAGATGGATTGCTACCAGATATGAAAAAAATTCAAAATAGTGGTAAATTATTTAAAATATTCTTCGATATATTATATAGGTATATGGATTTTATGGTACTAATTTTATAAATGTAAAGGAGTGATTGTATGTCAGTTAATTCAATTTATAGTTCAAATAACAGTGATTTTTTTAACGCGTTTTTCAATACATCTGGCCAGAATAATAACAGTGGAGGAATGGGCATTTTTGCAGGGGGCAGTTCTGCTATAGGTGATATGTCACTTATAAAGAGCGGTTCATATAAAAAACTTTTAAATGCTTATTATTCAAAGCAGAAAGAAGATATTAAGAATTCTGTTTCTGGCACAGATACAGATGAGAAGACATCTGCTACAGATTCTACAGGCAGCCTCCAGATGGCTAAGTCTGATGCTTCTTCCTTACTGGATGCACTGGATGGGCTGAACAGCAAGTCATTGTATAAGAATACACTGGATGAGAAAGGCAAGGCAGTGTATGATACAGATAAGATAAACAGTGCTGTTAAGAAGTATGTTGAGGCATATAATTCATTTATTGATTCTACAGGTGACTTAAATTCAACTAAGATGTTAGGAAAGACACTTGACATAGTTAAGAACACAAAGAAAAATGCTGGCCTGCTTTCTGATATAGGAATTAGCATTGGAAAAGACAATAAGCTGTCACTGGATGAAGATAAACTTAAAAAATCCAATATGACTACAGTAAACACATTGTTTGCAGGCAGTGGCTCATATGGTTCTACGGTTTCATCAAAGGCATCTGCAAGTTACCGCATAGCAAACAGCACAGCTTATACGAATAACCATGCATCAGCTTATACATATAATGGTGCATATTCATATCTTGGAACTACCAACAGTACTAAAATGAACCAGTATTTATAATTATAATTTAAAATGCTTGCTAAAGCTGTCTGCCAGCTGTAAACTATGCTGACAGGCAGCTTTTTACTTTTTATTTATCCCAGAAAAGAAAGGAATTATATTATATGTACCGTTTTTATATAAGCAAAAAAAGCATTACTGGCAGCCAGATAGCTATAACAGGTCCAGATGTAAACCATATTAAAAATGTGTTGCGTCTTGAAAAAGGGGACTGGATTATTATATGTGATGGCGAAGGTACTGATTATATTTCAAGGATTACAGATATAGACAGCTACTGTGTAAACGTTATTGTTGAAAAAATACAGGATACAGATACGGAACTTGGTACAAAGCTTGTACTGTTCCAGGGAGTACCAAAAGGTGACAAGATGGAGTTAATTGTACAAAAGACAGTTGAACTTGGAGTGTCAGAGATAGTACCTGTTTTAACAAAAAGGTGTGTTGTAAAACTGGATAAAGGCAAAGCTGTAAAAAAACAGAAGCGCTGGCAGGCTATCGCAGAAGCAGCGGCAAAGCAGTCAGGCAGAGGCATTATTCCAGAAGTACACATTCCTGTTACGCTGGAAAAAGCATTTGACATTGCTTCTAGCTTAGAGTACAATATGATACCATATGAGTTACAGGACGGAATTGGCAGCTCAAGAAAAATTGTTGCTGAAGCGTGCAGTAAGAAAAGTGCAGGCATATTTATTGGACCAGAGGGCGGATTTGAAAAAGAAGAAATTGCGCAGGCTGTAAGCAGAAAAATTTATCCTGTCACTTTAGGAAAAAGGATTCTGCGTACTGAAACAGCAGGAATAGCATTTATATCTATATTGATGTTTGCAATGCAGGAGTGACATGCTCCCACCACTTTATATCCAGTTATCAATGTACTAATCATTGTACTTAGTATAACAGAGATTTACGAAAATTGCAAGAGGAACGCAATTTATTGGATAGTGTAACTTTACCTGGGTATATGAAAGCTTAAATATATTATGTTATTTTTTAAATATGATGTCATAT
>DKXQ01000179.1:2161-16583 GCA_002493085.1 Lachnoclostridium sp. UBA7122 | reverse complement strand
TACAGTTATTTCTCTACTCTATTTTATTATATTCTGGCTAATCATATTTTTCTTTTTATTTCCTGGAATTATAACAAAAAAAGCTTTTTATGTAGTTTTACTAAAAAAATATCAGGATTTTGGCAATATTGACAAAAAGGAATAATAAGCTAAAAAATGTATTGAAATTCTGGGCTTTTATAGTAAAAATTAAAGCTATATAGATTAAATATTTAAGCTAAAAAAGTTGACATTTAAAATAAATTAAGTTAAACTATAATTAGTAAAATTTAGGGGGTTAACAAATATGTACCAGGCAGGCTTAAAACGTTTAAAGGCATGTATGCAGAGGGCCAGCCATGGAGAAGAACTGGTGATTGCTTTTCTCGGTGGCTCTATTACGCAGGGCAGCCTTGCTACAAAGGATGAAAATACATATGCCAGACGTGTGTTTTCGTGGTGGAAGGAATCCTTTCCAGAATCCAGGTTTTACTATGTCAATGGCGGTATTGGCGGCACTTCATCCCACTATGGTGTATCACGTGCAGTTACAGATGTGCTGATGTACCAGCCGGATTTTGTAATAGTAGATTTTAGTGTTAATGATGAGCCTGGTGATTTTTTTAAGGAAACATATGAAGGTGTTATCCGCAAATTATTGTCCTGGACTTCAAAGCCTGCGGTCCTGCTTTTAAATAATGTATACTATGATACTGGCAGTAATGCACAGGAGTACCACAATGCAGTGGGCGGATGGTATGGAATACCATATATAAGTATTAAGGATACTGTATATCAAAGGATGAAAGCGGGGGAATATACAAGGGAGGAACTGACACCAGACGGGCTGCACCCAAATGATTTTGGACATAAATTAGTGGCAGCAGAAATTATTTCTTTTTTGGAACAAGTAAAAAACACAATGGATGCAGAATATATAGCTGGTACTGGAGAAGAGGCGGATATGCCACAGGCATTGACAGCAAATGCTTATGAAAATGCAAAGCGCCTGACTATCCGGGAGATTTCACCAGAGCTTTATGGTTTCCGCGCAGATACAGAAGAAAAGACTGGACATCTGGACCACTTTAAGAATGGCTGGATAGGCAGAAACCCCGGTGATGGTATTTTGTTTAAAGTAAAAGCATCCTGTATTGCTGTACAGTACAGGAAAACAATCCACAAACCAGCATGCAGGGCGGAACTGGTATTAGATGGTAACAGCACTCATGCTGTATTGCTGGATGGAAATTTTGAAGAAGACTGGGGAGACTGCCTTTACCTGCAGCCAGTCCTTCACCATGGGGAAAGAAAAATACATACTGTAGAAATCAGGATTCCCATGGCAGAAACAGGGGAGGCAGCACCATTTTACCTGATGTCACTTATTATTGCATAAACAGGAGGAGAATATGGGATTTTCAAAAAACTTTGTATGGGGAGCTGCTGCCAGCGCTTACCAGATTGAGGGTGCGGCAGCAGAAGATGGAAAAGGACTGGATATATAGGATGTCTATACAAAGGAGCCAGGCCATATATACGGTGGGCATAATGGGGATGTTGCGTGTGACCATTACCACAGGTTCCGGGAGGATGCTGCTTTAATGAAAGAAATAGGGCTTAAGGCATACCGTTTTTCAATTAACTGGGCACGTGTGTTACCAGAAGGCACAGGCAGGGTGAATGAAGCAGGGATATCATTTTATGATAATTTAATTGATGTACTGTTTGAAAACGGAATAGAGCCATATATTACACTTTACCACTGGGAACTGCCTTATGAACTTTATAAGCGTGGCGGATGGATGAACCCAGAGATGCCAGAGTGGTTTGGAAACTATGCAAAACTTGTGGCAGAGCGTTTTAGTGACAGGGTAACACACTTTTTTACATTAAATGAGCCACAGTGTTTTGTGGGGCTTGGATTTCTGACAGGTGAACATGCTCCTGGAATAAAAGCCCCATTACGTGACACATTTTTAATGGTACATAATGCATTAAAAGCGCATGGCCGTGCAGTGCAGATGATGCGCCAGTATGCCAGGCAGACACTTACAATAGGATATGCGCCAACGTGTTCCATGTGTTATCCAGAAACAGAAAAAGCTGAAGATATAGAAGCAGCAAGACAGAAACTGTTTTCCATGCAGGAGGATGACAGGAACTGGACATGGAATGTAGCATGGTGGTCAGACCCAGTGCTTCTGGGACACTATCCAGAGGAAGGACTTAAGCGCTATGAAGCATATCTGCCTGAAATTACTGATGAAGATATGAAACTGGTTTCAGAGCCGGTTGATGTGTACGGGCAGAACATCTATAACGGGAAGTGTATACGGATGGGCAGGGACGGACATCCAGAAGAGGTAAAGCGGCATAATGGTTTTCCAAGAACAGCTATGGGCTGGCCTGTAACACCAGAGTGTCTGTACTGGGGACCAAAGTTTTTATATGAGAGATACCAAAAGCCGCTTTATATTACAGAAAATGGCATTTCATGCCATGATGTAGTGTCGCTGGATGGAAATAGTACATGACCCTGGCAGGATTGATTTTCTGGCAAGATATTTGACACAGCTAAAAAAAGCTGCAGCAGAAATTGATTTAAGAGGATATTTCCAGTGGTCTTTGATGGATAATTTTGAGTGGGCAAAAGGATATTCGGAAAGGTTCGGGCTTATATTTACTGATTACCAGACACAACAAAGAATCTGTAAGGATTCTGCTTACTGGTATAAAGAACTAATCTGCACCAATGGGAAGAGTTTAGGAGAATAGAGATGAGTATTTTAAAATTAAAACCAAGCTGTAAGGACTACCTCTGGGGAGGACACAGGCTTGTAGAAGAATATAACAAAGCATATGATGGGGATGTGCTTGCAGAAACATGGGAGCTGTCATGCCATCCTGACGGACCGTCTTTTATTGTAAACGGAGTCCATGCTGGCAAGACATTGCAGCAGTATATAGATGAACAGGGAAAAGACGTGCTGGGAACACATTGCAGGCGTTTCAGGGATTTTCCAATATTAATAAAGTTTATAGATGCTAAAGACAACCTCTCAATCCAGGTACATCCTGATAACCGTTATGCCTTGAAAAATGAAGGGCAGTATGGTAAAACAGAGATGTGGTATGTGATGGATGTCGGTGAAGATGCATTTTTATACTATGGATTCCGTAAAGAAACAAGCAAAGAAGAATTTGAAAGGCGTATCCGTGAGGACACACTTCTGGAAGTTTTAAATCCTGTGCCAGTGCAGAAAGGTGATATCCTGTTTATTGAGTCTGGAACGATACATGCGATAGGCAAAGATATCCTGATTGCAGAAATCCAGCAGAATTCCAATGTGACTTACCGTGTATATGATTATGGAAGGACAGGAAAGGATGGCAAGAAAAGAGACCTGCATATTGAAAAAGCGCTTGCTGTGACAAAACGTGTGCCAGTTATACGGGATAAGGGCAGCTATCCGCATGTGGCAGACTGTGATTACTTTACTGTAGACAAGCTTAATCTGGATGGCAGCGTAATGAAAAAGATGGAGGGATTTGTTTCAGACGAATCTTTTGCAAGTATTCTTTTTCTGGATGGCAAAGGAAAAATCTCATGTGGGGAAGAACAGCTTGGGTTCCAGAAAGGAGACAGTTTTTTCCTTGCTGCAGGAAGCGGCAGTTACCAGATTGAAGGTACATGTGATGCACTTGTTACAACAATCCGTGAAAAGGCAAGTCCTGTGCGTATTGGCATTGATATTGGGGGAACAGATACTAAAATTGGTCTTGTAGATGTGCACCAGAAGCTGGTTACATCGTTAGTAATGCCAACAGGTGCAGAGCGTCCGGCAGAAGAAGTAATAGAAGATATTGGCAATAAAGTACTGGAACTATTAGAAAATCATGGTATTACAATAGACCAGTGTGTAGGTGCTGGAATTGGGATGCCTGGCACAGTAGACCGTAAAAATGGAATAGTGCGCTATTCCAACAATATCCGCTGGGATAATGTAAAACTTGCAGAAGAGATTGGAAAGTTTTTGCCACTGCCAGTTAAAGTTGCAAATGATGCAGACTGTGCAGCACTTGGCGAAGCTGTAGCAGGTGCAGGCAAAGAATACCAGGATGTAGTCCTGCTTACACTTGGTACCGGGGTTGGCAGCGGAATTATATTAGATGGTGAAATTTACGAAGGCAGAGGCATTGGCGGCAGTGAACTTGGGCATATTGTTATTATAGAAGACGGTGAGCCATGTACGTGTGGCCGCAGAGGCTGCCTGGAAGCATATGCTTCTGCTACAGCACTTAAACGTGATGCAAGGCGGGCAGCGGGCAGGGAAATGACACCAGAGGAAATCTTTGAGGCAGCAGCACAAGGCGATAAATTGCTTAAAGAAGTGACTGATGCGTATATCCGCAGGCTTGGGACAGGCATTGTAAATATTGTAAATATTTTCAGGCCACAATTAGTAATTCTTGGCGGCGGCATATCACAGCAGGGTGAAGTACTCCTTGCACCTGTCCGTGAAATGGTTAAAAAGCACTGTTTTGGCGGAGATAAAGGAGAACTGCCAGAGATAGGCACTGCAGCACTTGGAAATGAAGCAGGCATGATAGGAGCGGCATGCCTGGTCTAGTTACAATTAGAATCAGGAGGATTTAATTATGTATAATGAGGTTTACAATGAATGGTGCAGCAACAGTTATTTTGACGAAGCTACACATGAAGAACTTAAAAAACTCGCTGGCAATGAAGATGAGATAAAGGACAGGTTTTATAAAAAACTTGAGTTTGGCACAGGCGGCCTCAGAGGGGTTATTGGAGCAGGCACTAACCGGATGAACATATATACGGTACGCCAGGCGACACAGGGGCTTGCAGATTATATTATTTCGCAGAATGGGGAAGATAAGGGTGTTGCAATCGCATACGATTCACGCATTATGTCACCTGAATTTGCCAATGAGGCGGCACTGTGCCTTAATGCTAATGGAATTAAGACTTACCGTTTTGAATCGCTAAGGCCTACACCGGAACTTTCATTTGCAGTCAGGAAGCTTGGCTGCATTGCAGGAATTGTCATTACTGCAAGCCACAATCCAGGAGAATATAACGGTTATAAGGTTTACTGGGAAGATGGGGCACAGATTACGCCTCCACATGACAAAAATATTATGAAGTGCATCTCAGAAGTGGATTCATGGGAACAGGTAAAGACCATGAATAAAGAAGATGCAGTAAACAAAGGTCTTTATAATACAATAGGCGCAGAGATTGATGATGCTTATATGGCAGAACTTAAGAAACAAAGCATACACCCAGAGGTAATCAGCCAGGTGGCAGACAGTATAAAGATTGTTTACACACCACTTAATGGCACGGGAAATATCCCTGTAAGAAGAGTTCTTAAGGAGCTTGGTTTTAACAATGTGCATATCGTTAAAGAACAGGAGGCGCCTGATGGCAGATTCCCGACTGTCGCATATCCTAACCCGGAGGATGAAAAAGCATGGGAACTTGCTCTTAAGCTTGCAAAAGAAACTGATGCAGACATTATACTTGCAACTGACCCTGACGCAGACAGGCTTGGCGTATATGCAAAAGATACTGCCACAGGAGAGTATATAAGCTTTACAGGCAATATGTCCGGCATGCTTATCGCTGAATATATTTTAAGGGAACGTACTGCTACTGGCACACTGCCAGAAAATCCTGCACTTGTAGAAACTATTGTAACTACAGATATGGCAAAATCTGTTGCCGCTGCATATGGTGTAAAGCTGGTTGAAGTGCTTACAGGTTTTAAATATATCGGGGAACAAATAAGGCTTTTTGAGGAAAATAACACTTATAATTATGTATTTGGGCTTGAGGAGAGCTATGGATGCCTTGCAGGTACTTATGCAAGGGATAAAGATGCTTGTGTTGCTGTTATGCTGTTATGTGAAGTGGCAGCATTTTATAAAGCACAGGGAAAGACACTTTGGGATGCAATGCTTGAGATGTATAATAAATATGGTTATTATAAAGAAGGGCTTGCAACACTTACGCTTAAAGGTGAAAAGGGCGCAGAAGAGATAAAAAACATGATGGAAAAAATGCGCAGTGAAATGCCTTCAGAAATTGGCGGATATAAAGTGGACGCCATGCGTGATTATTTAAAAGGAACAAGAAAAACGGCAGACGGAGAGGAAAGCAGGCTTTCACTTCCAGTGTCTAATGTAATATATTTTGAGCTTGCAGATGGTGCATGGTGCTGTGTGCGCCCTTCGGGTACTGAGCCTAAGATTAAGTACTATTGTGGTGTAAAAGGCACTTCAACAGAAGATGCAGCTGCCAGGCTTGCAAATCTTAAAAATGCTCTAATGGGGCAGTAAGGAGAGACAAAACAGAATGGTTATTTTTGATGGTGACAAAAAAGTATTTAAACTTGATACAGATAATACAAGTTATGTACTGGGGATTACAGATGAAGGGTATCTTGGCAATATTTACTATGGAAAAAAAATCAGTTCAACAGACGTTATGTATGCAATGCGCACTAATGAAGCACCGTTTACACCGGCAAAGCTTCCAGGTGGGAAAGTTGACTTTATGGATAGATTTCCGTCAGAATATCCTTTTAGCGGAACAGGTGATTTCCGCAACACCTGCATAAGCATCAGGGACAGTGCAGGACAGGAAGGACTGGAGCTTTTATATAAATCCCATAATATATATGCAGAAAAAAGAAAACTGGATGGCATGCCTTCTGCAAGAGGTGAAGGCAGCATGTCACTTGACATTGTAATGTCAGATGAAGCAGTAGGTGCAGAGGTTGTGCTCACTTATACTGTATATGAAGAATGTGATGTAATTACACGCAGCGTTGCTGTAAAAAATGTATCAGAGAAAGCGTTTTATATTACAAAAGCACTTTCAGCGTGCTTAAACCTTGAAACTGATATCAGTGATATTTTATCACTTCATGGCTCATGGGCGAGAGAGCGCCATATACAGAGAAGTAAGATAAATTATGGAAGTTATGTTACAGAATCGCTGCGTGGTGAACCAGGACACCAGGACCATCCATTTATTGCGGTACTTTCAGAGGACTGTAATGAAAACCATGGCAGTATATATGCTATGAACCTTGTGTATTCAGGCAATTTTACTGCCTCAGTACAGAAAGACCAGTTTGGCAGGGTGCGTACTAGCATTGGCATAAATCCTGACCGTTTTAGCTGGAAACTTGAAGGCGGTGAAGAATTCCAGGTTCCCGAAGTTATTATGCAGTATTCATATACAGGCACAGGAGGCATGACAAGGAATTTCCACGACTTTTTCCGCAGCCATCTGCTGCCGCCAAAATGGGTAGAAGCAGAGAGGCCTGTGCTTATAAATAACTGGGAAGCAACGTATTTTGACTTTGATGATGACAAGCTTGTCCAGATTGCAGAGGAAGCTTCAAAACTTGGCATAGAAATGCTTGTTATGGATGATGGCTGGTTCGGGCACAGAAATGCTGATAACAGCAGCCTTGGTGACTGGTATGTCAATGAAGAAAAGATAAAGGGTGGTCTTAAAAACCTTGTAGACAGGGTTAATTCCCTTGGTATGAAGTTTGGGATATGGTTTGAGCCTGAAATGATTTCACCAGATTCTGAACTGTACAAAAACCATCCTGAATGGGCACTTTCATTTGCAGACAGGGAAGCAGGGCTTTGCAGAACCCAGTATATGCTTGATTTCAGCAGACATGAAGTAGTGGATTATATATATGGAAAGCTCCATGAAATTCTTAGTTCGGCTAATATTGAATATGTCAAGTGGGATATGAACAGGCCTATAGCTGAGGCGGCAAGCCTTTCACTGCCTGCAGACAGGCAGGGTGAAGTGCTTCACAGACATGTACTGGCACTTTATGAGATGCAGGAAAGGCTTGTGAATGACTTTCCAGACATTCTTCTTGAGAACTGTTCAGGAGGCGGTGCAAGGTTTGATGCAGGAATGTTATATTACAGTCCTCAAATCTGGTGCTCTGACAATGCAGACCCAATTGAAAGGCTTATGGTACAGGAAGGCACACACCTTATATATCCTCTTTCAACAACTGGAACACATGTTGCTGACTGTCCTAACCATATCAATGGAAGAGTGACACCTTTTAATACACGTGCAGATGTTGCGCTGACAGGCACATTTGGCTATGAACTTGACGTTACAAAAATTAGTGGGGAGGAGCGCAGCCAGATACCAGCACAGATAGAGAAATATAAAAAATACAGGAAACTTATACAGACAGGAGATTACTACAGGCTTGCGTCATTCAGGGAGAATGGCAGGCATGACAGCTATATGGTTGTGTCCAAAGATAAAAAACACGCAGTTATTATATATGTACAGGTTGTAACAGACTCTAATGTTATAAGTAAAAAACTTAAGCTGTGCGGTCTGGATTCTGAAAAAATATATATTATTGAAGGCAAAGAATATGCTGGCAATGTTCTTATGAATGTCGGATATATTATGAAACCACTTAAAGGGGACTTCCAGTCTGCAGTAATTGAAGCAAACAGCCTGGATGATTAAAAAACTTGTGATAATGGAACATTACCGCTGCTTCTCTAGGTACAGAAGAACTGGCGCACCTTGAAATAGTTGCAACTATTGTACGCCAGCTTACCAAAGGGCTTTCCCCTGAAGAAATCAAAGCGTCAGGCTTTGATAAATACTATGTGGACCACACTCTTGCAATCTGGCCAACAGCGGCAGCGGGTATTCCATTTAATGCATGTGAATTCCAAAGCAAAGGTGATACAATTACGGATTTATATGAAGATATGGCAGCAGAACAGAAAGCCCGCAGTACTTATGAAAATATACTCAGGCTTATTAAAGACCCTGAAATTGCAGACCCTATACGTTTCCTAAGGGAGCGTGAAGTTGTGCACTTCCAGCGTTTTGGTGAAACATTGCGCCGTGTGCAGGATGACCTTAACAGCAAAAACTTCTATGCATTTAATGGCCAGATTGATAAGAAGTCCTGTTAAAGATAACTGCTTATCAAAATACTGGGCCTGGATTGCTACACGGTGGCTTTTTTCTTTTGCCACCGTGCGGCAGCTTTTATTCTGCCTTCCTGAACATAAATATTGAAAATCTGTTTTTGTTTTCTTTTATACTAAAATTGATATATCCGCCTTGCCTGTTTGTAATCTCACGTGCAAGGTAAAGCCCGATGCCAAGCCCTTCGTGTCTGCTGCTGTTTTTGCCACGGTAAAATCTCATAAAAATATTATTCCGGTCATTATATGATATACCACCATTTTCATCTTCCACAGCTATTTCTGCAAACATTCCAAAATTTCTTATTGACAGATATATGGTATTGCCTTTATTGCCATACTTAATTGCATTGTCAAGCAAGTTAAATATAGCTTCGGCTGTCCAGTTGCGGTCATGTTTTATATTTATCTTATCTTTTTCATCATACTTGATTTCAATACCGCTTTGCTTTGCTTTTACATAAATATCTTTTACAGCTTTAAGCACTGTTTCGTTCAGGCTTTGCTTCTGCATATCCAGATTTATAAGCCCGCTTTCAAGCCTTGAAGTTTTAATTATATTTTCAGAGAGAAAGTCCAGCCGTTCTATACACGTACATAAAATGTCTATATATTCCCTTTGTTTTTCCGCAGACAGTAGTTCATCAGAAAGAAGCCTGCTGTATATTTTAAGGCTGGCAATGGGAGTTTTTAGCTGGTGTGCAATATCTGAAACAAGTTTTTTGATGTCTTCGTGTTCCTGTTTTTCACGTATACTGTTATTTTTAAGTATTCTGGATAATTTTATTACTTTGTACTGGAGCTTTGATAAAACAGTGTCTTCACTATCTGGGAATATGTCTTTGCCGTCAATCTGCACTAACACATCCATTAGCTCTGACAGCCGTAGGATAATGCCTGAAATATACTTATCATCTGCTTTGTACAGCGCATATGATGGTATGCAGGACATTATAATGCCAGCAGCACAGATAAGACATGCCATAATATTTTTTGTTATAAAAAAGGAAGCGGCTGTAAAACATATTAGTATAACAGCATATAGTGTGATAATGGCATAAATAATTTTTATATATTTTTTTCTTTCCATATCAGTCACCAAATGTATATCCTATTCCAAATACAGTACAGATATATTCAGGCTTTTTATCATCTGGCTCAATTTTTTGCCGGATACGCCTTATATGTACATTTAGTGTATTGTTATCTATAAAGTCTGCATCACATCCCCAGATTCTTTCAATAATTGTTTCCCTGGTAAGAACCTGTCCTTTATTTTTAATAAGAAGTTCTAAAATTTTATATTCGGTTACTGAAAGTTTAATTATACTGCCAGAAAACAGTACCTGCTTTTTAGCAAAGTCCACAGATATATCTTTATACACGAACAGATTCTTATTTCTTTCCTGGTCTGTTCTTCTTAATACTGCCATAACTCTTTGTGTAAGAAGTACAGGTGAAAACGGTTTGGCAATATAGTCGTCACATCCTGCAGTAAAGCCTTTTATCATGTCTTCATCAGTGTCATCAGCACTAAGAAAAATTATTGGAATATTTTTCTTAGTGCGTATTTTGCTGCATAAGTCAAGACCATTGCCATCAGGCAGACTGATATCAAGAATTATAAGGCTGTATGGACTGGAAAGTGCAGTTTCTGCTTCTTCAAGTGTATATGCACAGTCAGCTTCATACCCGGCTTTTTCAAGAAATATTTTTACACCCCTGCATATATCTGCATTATCATCAACTATCAGTATTTTCTGCATATCTGTACCTGCCTTTATTATTATTCCCTTAAACGTTCTGTTATGCTTTCTTTTGAAATCATATGGTATACTGCTATAGGAACTATTATACATATAATCATTATAACAGCCATAATAATAAACATCAATACCGCAGGGTAGAAGAATACAGCATAATCAGCTATAACCTGTGTCAAATCTGCAATTGTATAAATAATTGCGTTGCCTATGGTTAAAATAATGGCAATCGTAATTATTCCATAATATCCGCCTTCAAGTATAAGCATTTTTTTAATTTGTTTTTTGGTCATGCCCACACTTTCCATTACAGCCAGTTCCCCTTTTCTCGTATATACGCCAGTAAGCATTACATTTATAAAATTAATTATTCCAATCAGAATAAGGATTATTGAAATTCCTCCGCCCAGTACATTCATTGCAGACATAGAAGACAAAAATTCTGACATTATTTCTGATTTAATTTCAACTGCCTTTATACAATCAGTTGTTTTTACTATTTCTTTTATTCTCTGTGTTACAAAGCTTTCAGCTTCTGGAGTACAGTCTGCAATAATATTATCAGTACCAGGATTATCACAAAATTCATTTAATGCAGTATCGCTTATAAGCACAATTTCAGGTGCACCAGACTTCATCCAGTAATATCCTACATTAATGCCATAGGTATCTCTTGTTGTAGGGCATGAACCAATTTCTAATGTTTTTTTCCTGTCACTTTTTATATCCTTTAGCGTAATTTTTTTTCCAAGCATATAGTCTGACTGTTCATCTGCACTGACAAACCCTAAAAGACATATTTCACCTTTTTCAAACCTTTCTATATCAATTTTCTGCCTTGCCTTTGTATTATAAAGTTTCATCATATCAGAGCTTACAGCGACGACTGGTGACTGGTATTTATCTTTATCTTTTTTGGCATTTTCATAGGAAGCAATAATACCTTCAAGTTCCTTTTCATCAGAAGCTTTATTTTCAAGAAAAGGCCTAAATACTTTTTCATCAAATTCAAATACAGTATCAGCAGAGCGGTTTACATGTATATGTGTAATGCCGTCTATAGTTTTTAGTTTTTCTTCAATAATTTTTGTCTTTTTAGACAAATCAGGTTTATCTGAATTTGTATATATAGTATAGTCGTTATTAAGATAAAATTCTGCATAGTTTTCCAGTTTCAAGCATCCAAGAAATGTATTTACTGAAAGAAAGACAATAGTACCCATGAATAGTGATGCCAATACCAGTACGGCTCTTTTTCTTTCACGGAAAACATTGCGGTAAGCCATTTTGTAAAGTCTGCCCCCATCAGTACTTTTCCGGGCTTTATATTTTATATTATTGGTTCCGTTGTATTTAAGTGCTTCAACAGGAGAAACGTTTCCAGCAAGTTTTGACGGTTTGCGGCAACTGGCAAAAACAGTAAAACTTGCAAATAAGATTGTTCCTATATAGATAAGAGGATTAAAACTTATATCTGAAGGCATTGGGGCACTACTGCCATAAGAACCAGTTAATTTTAGTGCAAAAGGCACTGCTGCAAATGACACAATAATTCCGAGTATAATACCAGCAGGTATGCCAATAACTGAGAGACTTGCAGCCTGGTATTTTACAAGCTTTTTTATTTGTGAGGGCGAAGTGCCAGCTGTTTTTAACATGCCATAGAATCTTATATCTTTTGTAATGGATATATATATTACATTATATATAAGAAGATAGCCACTAGTAATAATTAAAAGGCTGACAAAAAAGATAATTATTGCTGTAACAAATGCTGAATCTGTATTTTCTTCCTGTATATCATATCCTGATTCTATATTTTGTCCTTCCTTTAATTTTAGCTTGTTTAAGTTTGAAAGAACTTCACTCTGTTTTCCAGGTTCTGCAGATATGCAGAGCATGCCATTTTTTTCAACAGACAGTCCTGACTTTTCTATATAAGCATCTGATATAAACCCCTGATAACCTCCAGAGTGGTAAGCGTATTCTGTAAACCATCCAGAAAGCCTGAATACACCTTGTTTAAGTTTAATTTCCATACCTTTTTCTGGTTTATCTATTTTAAGGGCATCAAGTGCAGACTTTGAAAGCATTATTTCATCAGCCTTTACTGGATATGTGCCATTTATATCACTTACTGCAGGACAGAAATTATCATTAAATTCTGTCTCATCATACCAGTCTAAAAGTATTTTGTTTTTTGTACCTGGAATATCCGCTGTTCCAGTCTGGATTTTTAATCCTGCTGAATGTATTGTCTTTATTTCTTTAACTTTTTTAATCTGGTCTTTATCTGGGTCTGGCATAAAAATTGTGCTTTTTGTACCCTGCTGTCTTAACATCATTAAGTTAAGGTTTTTTACAAGACTGAATCCTATTGTAAATACAGTGGTAAACATAAATGTAGTAAGCACTATTGCCATAATAACAAAAATATTTCTTATTTTATTTTTCTCAAGGGTGCGTTTGCTTATTTTCCGTATAATCTGCTGGTTATTATTTTTAAGCATATACGCCACCTGCCTTCTCTTTTAAAAATACTTTGCCATCTTCAATGCGTATTATCCTGTCTGCCATAATGGCAATTTCTTCATTATGCGTTATTATTACAATAGTCTGGTTAAACTCACGGCTTGTTACTTTTAACAGTGATATTACATCCATGCTTGTATGGCTGTCTAAGTTTCCTGTTGGTTCATCTGCCAGTATAATTGCTGGCTTATATGCAAGTGCCCTTGCTATTGCAGTTCTTTGCTGCTGCCCTCCTGAAAGCATATTTGGCATTGCAGTTAATTTTTGTCCAAGTCCTAAAGTTTTTATAATATTGTTAATATATGCTGTATCTGCCTCAGAACCGTCAAGCTCTATTGGCAGTACAATATTTTCATAGACATTAAGGACAGGGACAAGATTATAATTCTGGAATACAAATCCGATGTTTCTTCTTCGGAATATTGTAAGTTCTTCATCTGACATAGTAAAAATCTGTTTTCCTGCAATAGTTACAGTGCCAGAATCCGGTCTGTCAAGCCCGCCAAGCATATTTAATAATGTTGACTTTCCACTTCCTGAAGTTCCAATTATAGAAACAAACTCCCCATCTTCTATATTGACAGAAACATGGTCAAGGGCTTTTACCTCACTGCTGCCCAGACCATATGTTTTACATAAATTTTCAGACTCTAAAATACCCATATGCACACTCCATTTCTACGCTTTATGCGTAATCTGTAAATTATTTTCAACAGATTAAATGGTAACATATGCATCTTACAATCTAATTACAACTATGCTTAAGATTTAATTAATTTTTTTAAACTATGAGCTTTTTTATTTACAAGCTTGGTGAGATTTTTGTGTAACTATTTTGTTACTAAATTTGCAAAATCCATAGGGTTAATTTTTAGCACAGAACAAATATATATAGCAGAATACTCAACACCGCTTTTTCTTACTAATTCAGCAAGATTTATACCTATGCTTGATACATATAAAGAAATATTCTTAGTTACATTCATGATAACGCCTCCTTTATCTTAGTTTTTAAGAATTTCATTTACAAAGATAATAAAAAGTGTTAATATGTTAAAAGTAATGGAGGTAACGAAAGCCAACTACCCATCCCCTAAAGGGAA
>DKXQ01000179.1:1442-1794 GCA_002493085.1 Lachnoclostridium sp. UBA7122 | reverse complement strand
TTATGTAAGAATATATAGTTACCTTTAGAATATTGTCCTGAATATGCAGACATGATTAATATAATAATGAAAACTGGATATTCTATTGCAGAAAAAATACAACGTCAAACAAAACTGTATATTGAGTAAATAATTAAGAAAGGAATGTTTATGTCAACACTAGAAAAATCTATTCAGTTATTAAACACGCTTCCTGACAATGAAGTAGAAAAAGTATATAGTTTTATACAGTTCATCTGTTCACAGTATACTACAAAAAAAATACCTGATACAGATGAAAACATTGAAGAAATATTAAACAGTATAACTGGTTCTGTTCCTGATACAGGAAAAACACTTGAAGAATACAAAA
>DKXQ01000179.1:487-1097 GCA_002493085.1 Lachnoclostridium sp. UBA7122 | reverse complement strand
CGTTATGAAACTATTGATTGATACAAATGTTATCCTTGATCTTGTTTTGAACCGTACAAATGCAGCAATATCCGCTTCTTTATTCAAAAAAATAAGTATTGCCAAAGATTCTGCTTATCTGACTACTCCCACAGGCAAGNNTGGCAGACCTGATAGAAAACCCGGACAGCACAGAGCAGGAGCAGGAAGAAGCAATGAAAGACTATATATGGAAAGCAATGAAAATACAGGCTTTACAGTAAAGGAGATTGGACACATGGAAAATAAACTGGTTTATATATGCAGCCCGTACCGGGGAGAGGTAGAAAGAAACTTGCAGTACGCAAGGGAACTGACCCGGATTGCGCTGGACAATGATTTTGTACCGATAACGCCGCACCTGTACTTGACGCAGGCGGTAAATGATGAAGTGACGGAAGAACGGGAAAAGGGAATGGCGGCAGGGAAAGAGCTTTTGAAACACTGTAAATATATTCTGATTGGCAGCAAGTACGGGCTTTCGGCGGGTATGCTGGAAGAAATAGAAATTGCGCAAAAATGCGGGACGGTAGAGCTTGCGCAATCAAAAGCAGGATTGATTGAAGTATCTGACTACTCCCACAGGCAAGCC
>DKXQ01000179.1:0-257 GCA_002493085.1 Lachnoclostridium sp. UBA7122 | reverse complement strand
GTTTTCGCCACAAGTTTATAACGGAGGGCAGCAGTAATGACAAAAGAACAGGCAGAAAGAAAACTGAAAGCATTGAAAGCACTTGCAGAACGTGGCGTGGGCGGCGAAAAGGAAACGGCAAAGCGGCTTTATGAGGAATTAAAGAAGAAATATGGGGCAGAGGAAGAAACGGAAAGGGAAGAAACAGGAAGCGACACTGTAATATCAATGTTTTACATGGGTATGATGGGCTTTACCTTGCAGCAGGAGCTTGAAAA
>DKXQ01000033.1 GCA_002493085.1 Lachnoclostridium sp. UBA7122 | reverse complement strand
ACGTAATTTAGAAATAAAAGCACACGATTTGAATATAAAAGAGCAACAGTTAAAGAATAAAGAACAACAGGAAGAACAGATAAAAGAACAGGCAGTTGCAGGAGCAATTATTGAATTGGGAAGTGAGATAGGCTGGTCTGAAGATGAAATTATACAAAAGATTATGAAAAGGTTAAAAATTACGCAGGAAAAGGCAAAATCTCTTTTTGATTTATTGATACAGGAAAACTAAATTGATAAAAACCATTTTTATATGTTTTTTAAATATCAACAGCGTATAAAAATAAAAAGCATGTGCAACGGGACATTGCAGCAGACATAAGACCAGTATACTGTATAGTTCTTACATCATGATTTTAACATTTTTGTATATAGTTTTATATCTTACAAAGCAGAAAGCATCTATAATATCCTTAATTTAGAATTAAGGAGGTAGCAGTATGAGAAAATATTTACTCAAAGGTACAACAGCTGCAATAACAACTGCAATGTTAGCTGCAATGGCAGTACCATCTGTACCATTGCACGTGCAGGCGGCAGCTAAGCTATCTGTATCAGATTGTGTTATTTCCAAAGGAGATAAACTTGATATTGATATTGATGGTGAAGATGAAACGAGTGGAAAGTATAAGTCATCAGATAAAACTGTTGCATCAGTTACAAAAGATGGCATTATAACTGCAAAAAAGGCAGGCCAGTCCAAAATAATATGGAAAAAAGATGGCAAACCATATACCTGTAAAGTTAAGGTGGTAAAAGCGCCTGTTTTAAGTAAATCTAAACTTAGTATTGAGACAGAGCAGGAGCAGCGGGTATCTGTAAAGCACTATGGCAATAACAGCTTAAAAGTAAAATGGTCTTCGTCGGATAACAAAATTGCCAAAGTAAGTAATGGCAAGGTTACAGGTATATCTGAGGGAAGTGCAGTAATTAAAGCTAAAATAACAGGATATGAAAAGACGTGGACAAGAAAAATGGAAGTAATAGTAAAAGAAGCTGGCAGTAAACCATCTGCAGAGCCAGCAGCAACAGAATCACCTGCAGTAGCACAAACCCATAAAGGTTATACGCTGAAATGGGATGAACAGTTTAATAGTAATTCTCTTAACAGGGATGACTGGAATGTTGAATTACATGAACCAGGCTGGGTAAATAATGAGCTTCAGGAATATGTAGATTCAGATAAAAATATTTATATTAAAGATGGAAAGCTTGTATTAAAGCCTGTAAAAACTGTTGATAAGGATGGAAATGTATCATATACATCAGGCAGGGTTAATACACAAAATAAACATAATTTTAAATATGGGCTTTTTGAAGCAAGAGCAAAAGTTCCAGCAGGACAAGGCTTTTTACCAGCGTTCTGGATGATGCCTGCTGATGAAAACCTTTATGGACAGTGGCCAAGATGTGGTGAAATTGATATTATGGAGGTACTGGGCAATGAAACCAGCACTTCATATGGAACAATACACTATGGCAATCCGCACAGTGAAAGCCAGGGCAAGCATACACTGGAAAAAGGAAATTTTTCAGATGAATATCATACATTCAGTGTAGAATGGGAACCAGGAAAAATTAACTGGTATGTTGATGGCATACTTATGCATACAGAAAATGACTGGTATTCTGTAACGGAGGGCCAGGGAGAGATTACATATCCTGCACCATTTGACCAGCCATTTTATATTATTCTAAACCTTGCTGTTGGCGGCAACTGGCCAGGCAATCCTGATGAAACTACAGATATTGATAAAGCTGCTTTTATGATTGACTATGTAAAGGTATACCAGAAAGACAGCTATAATGAAGATGTGGAAAAGCCAGAAAAAGTAGTTATTTTAAGAGAACCTGGCAAAGATGGCAACTATATCAATAATGGAAACTTTGGAACAGCAGAAGACCTGACAGATGAAAAAGACTGGAAATTTTTAACAACACTTGGCGGGGAAGCAACAGCAGAAATTAAAGATGGGCAGATTTCAATTAATACTGCTAATGAGGGAACAGCTGATTATAGTGTACAGCTTGTACAGCCAGATGTTCCAATGAAAAAGGGTGCAACATATAAGGTAAAATTTGATGCATATGCTGATGAAGCAAGAACAGTAAAAGTAGATGTTTCAGCACCAGACCGTGGCTACAAACGCTATCTTGAAGATACAACAGTAGAATTAACTACTGCAAAGAAAACTTATGAATATAAGTTTAAAATGAAGGATAAAGATGATGCTAATGGCAGGCTGGAATATAACCTTGGCGCTGCTGGTTCTAAAGCTGGCGTACATATAAGCAATGTTTCTGTTGTAAAAGTATCTGACAGTACAGGGGAAGAAGAAGCAAAAACAGTTCTTTCTGATGGAAACTATGTCTATAATGGAGGTTTCCAGGAAGGAAAAGACCGCAAAGAATACTGGAATATTGATAATAAAGCAGGAGCAGAAATTTCTGTAACCAATATAGACAATATCAGAAGGTTAAAAGTTGTTGCACCAGAAGGAACATCTGCAGATAAGCAAGTCATTGTATCACAAAAAGATATTGCACTGGCAGTTAATAATAAATATGCACTAAGCTTTAAGGCAGAAGGAGAAGCTTCAAAGAACATTAGTGCAGTTGTTGCAGGGCAGGAATTTAAGGCAGGGCTTACAGGCGCAGAAAAAGAATATTCTTTTAAATTTGAAACAGGTGCTTCATTGGCCGGTAAAGATATTGTATTTAAGTTTGACCAGCCTGGCACATATTATCTTGATGATGTACGTCTTGTAGAGGACAGCCTGATTAAAAATGGAAGCTTTAAAGCAGGACTTTCAGGATATGAAGTATATGTAGACAGCAGTGCAGATGCCTCTTGTGTTGTAGACAGTCTTACAGAAGATAATGCTGCAGATTTTACAATAAATAATACAGGTGATGCAGCATGGAAAATCCAGTTAAAGCAGAATAATATTGAACTGGAAAAAGACCAGTGGTATAAACTTTCGTTAAAAGCGAAATCAGGCATTGCAAGAAAACTTATGTTTGCTATACAGAGGGATGGAAGCAGTGATGATGACTGGACACCTTATTCTGGTGAAAAAATTATAGAGCTTGGCAATGAATATAAAACATATGATATTACATTCCAGATGAAAAATAACACAGATTTAAAATCTGTATTAAGTATATCATTAGGTGCTGTTGATGGAACACAGATTACTGAAAAGCACCGCATATGCATTGATGATATTAATCTTGAAAAAATTAGTGCACCAACGGCTTAAAAAACAGTAGTACCATTATATCAATCTCAAGCGTTCTTTGATTAGCTATATATTATGATGCCAGGGTTAAAACCAGAATTCCAGTTTGACTTGCTATGGCAAATAATGTATACTTTTTAATTAAGGATGATAAATCCAGTAAATCTAACAAAACCATGCCTGGTGGCATAGAAAGGATGTTATTATGAGTAAAAAACCAGTTGTTTTAATGGTACTTGACGGATATGGATTGAATGATAAGACAGAGGGAAATGCGATTGCACAGGCAGACACTCCTGTTATGGACAAGCTTATGGCAGAGTGCCCATTCCAGAAAGGCAATGCAAGTGGTCTTTATGTAGGGCTTCCTGACGGACAGATGGGAAATTCTGAGGTAGGGCATATGAATATTGGCGCTGGCCGCATTATATACCAAGAACTTACACGCATTTCTAAAGCTATTGATGATGGTACATTTTTTGAAAATAAAGCTCTTCTTTCAGCAATAGAAAATGTAAAGAAGAATAATTCAGACCTGCATTTATATGGTCTTTTATCAGATGGTGGTGTACACAGCCACAATACACATGTTTATGGCCTGCTTGAACTTGCTAAAAGAAATGGCATTAAAAATGTATATATACACACATTTCTTGACGGGCGTGACACACCTCCGGCATCAGGCAAGGGATTTATAGAAGAATTACAGGCTAAAATTGATGAAATTGGTGTAGGAAAAATTGCAAGTGTACATGGACGTTATTATGCAATGGACAGGGACAATAACTGGGACCGCATAGAAAAAGCATATGATGCACTTGTACAGGGCAAAGGCATTATGGCAGCAGATGCTGCACAGGCGGTTGGTGATTCTTATGAAAATGGTGTTAATGATGAGTTTGTTGTACCTACAGTTATAACAGAAGATGGAAAGCCAGTTGCAACAATTAAACCAAATGATTCAATTATATTCTTTAATTTCCGTCCTGACAGGGCAAGGGAAATTACACGTGCATTTTGTGATGAAGATTTTGACAAATTTGTACGTATTAATGGCTTTATGCCGCTCACATATGTCTGTTTTACAGATTATGATGAAACAATAGGAAATAAACAGGTTGCATTTGTAAAAGAGACTATTACAAATACTTTTGGTGAATTTCTTGCTGCTAATGGAAAAACACAGCTGCGTCTTGCAGAGACAGAAAAATATGCACATGTAACATTTTTCTTTAATGGTGGTATAGAAGAACCAAATGAAAATGAGGAGCGTTCACTGGTAAAATCACCTGCTGTAGCTACTTATGATTTAAAACCGGAGATGAGTGCGCCAGAGGTTGGTGAGCGTCTTGACGCTGCAATTACATCGGGTAAATATGATGTAATTGTAATTAACTTTGCAAACCCTGATATGGTGGGGCATACAGGTGTTATATCTGCTGCTATCAAAGCTGTAGAGCGTATTGACCAGTGCGTGGGTTCAGCTGTAGAAGCAATTAAAAAAGCTGATGGTGTATTATTTATCTGTGCTGACCATGGCAATGCAGAGCAGATGACTGACTATGAAACAGGTGTTCCATTTACAGCACATACAACCAATCCTGTACCATTTATCCTGGTAAACTATGATGAGAATTATACTCTGCGTGAAGGAGGATGCCTTGCTGATATAGCTCCTACACTTATTGAAATTATGGGGCTTAAGCAGCCAGAAGAAATGACAGGCAAATCACTCCTTGTAAGAAAATAGCATTATCTGTTTATTATATATGGTACTTGTACAAAGCGGAATACATAATGTATTCCGCTTTTAAAGAGATTCAGAATAAACAAATAGAATATAATTTTGGGGGATTTTATATAAATGCTTGATTTTTTAAAGATAATGAAACAATTGTATGGAATAAAATCTTTCAATGGATATCCCAGTGAAGAAATCAGTTATTTAAAACAACTATATGGCACATTGCCAGAAGTACTTGAAGAATATTACCACATTGCAGGCAATACAAAAGCTTTTCATCATGTGCAGGACCACTGGATTAAACCCAAAGATGCATGTCTTTGGGAAAACCTGCGCAATTCTGGATATATGGCAGTACTAAATGAAAACCAGGGATGCTGCCAGGCATGTATACGTCTGGAGGATTTGAAAGAAGACGACCCGCCAGTCTACAATACCCATGATGGAAAGAACTGGATTCCCTGTGCATCGTCAGTAAGTGAATTTTTAGCTGCTGCACTGGCTTATGAGGCAGCATTTACATTTGAATACAGTCCAGAAGATTTCTATTATCTGGAAAAAGAAGACCTGGCAATGTTAGGACATAAGCTGGAAAAATATTCATTTGAACTACAAAACTGGGTTGGTGAAACAAAGATATCTTTATATTACAATGCACCTGGCAATCTGGCTGCAATTATGGAATGTGATGATGATATAAATATGCTTTATGGCGCTGCAGACAGTGCTTCATATAATAAACTGCTTGAAGCATTAGAGGGAATTGGAGAACCCCTATAATGCCAAGTTGACTATATTGCAAATATAGTCTATAATAAACAATATTTTATGAAAGCAGAGGGAAAACTAATGTCAGAGAAAAAAAATATTTTAACATATGAAGGTCTTAAAGCATTAGAAGAGGAGTTACAAGACTTAAAACTTAACAGACGTAAACAGGTTGCTGTAAAAATTAAAGAAGCAAGGGAACAGGGAGATCTGTCAGAAAATGCGGAATATGATGCTGCTAAGGATGAACAGCGTGATATAGAGCTGCGCATTGAGGAAATTGATAAAATCCTTAAAAATGCAGAAGTCGTTGATGAAGAAGATGTAGACTTGAACGCCATCAGCATAGGCTGTACAGTGCTATTAAAGGATATTGAATTTGATGAAGAAATGGAATATAAAATCGTAGGTTCAACAGAAGCTGACTGTTTAAATGGAAAGATTTCCAATGAATCACCTGTAGGCGTAGCACTTATTGGTTCAAAAGAAGGGGACATAGTTGAAGTTGAATCACCTACAGGTGAAATGATTAAATATGAAATACTCAACATAAAGAGAACAGGAATATCAGAATAAGAAAGGGGCGTAGCAAGTGGCAGGACAACAAAAAAAACCACAGACGCAGGAAGATACCAGTGCACTTTTAAAAGTCAGAAGGGAAAAGCTTGAAAATCTTCAGAATGAAGGTAAAAATCCTTTTGAAATTACAAAATATGATATATCTATACATTCTCAGGATATTAAAGACGGATATGATACACTGGAAGGAAAAGAAGTTTCTATTGCAGGGCGTATGATGTTTAAACGTGTAATGGGCAAGGCATCATTTTGCAATATACAGGACCTTAAGGGAAACATCCAGTCATATGTAGCAAGGGATGATATCGGGGAAGAAAACTATAAAGATTTTAAGAAATACGATATTGGTGATATCCTTGGAATAAAAGGATTTGTATTTAAAACGAAAACAGGTGAAATTTCTGTACATGCTAAAGAGGTGGTACTGCTTTCAAAAAGTTTACAGGTACTTCCAGAAAAGCACCATGGACTTACTGATACAGATATAAGATACCGGCAGAGATATGTTGACCTTATAATGAATCCAGATGTAAAAGAAACATTTATAAAGCGTTCAAAAGTAATCAGCAGCATACGCAAATATCTGGATGCTGGTGGATTTATGGAAGTTGAAACACCAATGCTTGTAAACAACGCAGGGGGTGCTGCTGCAAGACCTTTTGACACACATTTCAATGCACTTGGTGAAGACCTCCATTTGCGCATATCCCTTGAATTGTATCTTAAGCGCCTTATCGTAGGCGGGCTTGAAAAGGTATATGAAATAGGCCGCGTATTCCGCAATGAAGGACTTGATACAAGGCATAACCCTGAGTTTACACTTATGGAACTTTACCAGGCATATACAGACTATCATGGCATGATGGACCTTACAGAAAGTTTATACCGTCATGTAGCAAAAGAAGTAACAGGTTCAGAAATCCTTAAATATGGTGAACATACAATTGATTTGTCAAAACCATTTGAACGTATCACAATGCTTGATGCTGTCAAAAAATATTCGGGTGTGGATTTTAATGAAATAAAGTCCGTAGAAGAAGCAAAAAAAGCAGCAGAT
The DNA here is from genome assembly GCA_002493085.1 of Lachnoclostridium sp. UBA7122. Taxonomy (GTDB): domain Bacteria; phylum Bacillota; class Clostridia; order Lachnospirales; family Lachnospiraceae; genus Butyribacter. Next base: position 1,617 of record DKXQ01000033.1, on the reverse strand, counting down.
GAGCATCATATACAATATGAAGAAAGGCATGGCAAGGGAGATATTCTTAACTTATTCTTTGAAGAATATGTGGAAGGCCATCTGATACAGCCTACATTTGTAATGGACCATCCTATAGAAATATCACCACTTACAAAGAAAAAACCAGATAATCCTGATTATGTGGAACGGTTTGAATTCTTTATAAATGGATGGGAAATGGCAAATGCCTATTCTGAGTTAAATGACCCTATAGACCAGCGCAGCCGTTTTGAAGCACAGGAGGCAGCATTTGCAGCAGGCAACGAAGAAGCTAACCATACAGATGAAGACTTCCTGAATGCACTGAGTGTTGGCATGCCACCAACAGGTGGAATTGGATTTGGCATTGACAGAATGGTGATGATAATGACTGATTCACCAGCGATAAGAGATGTACTGTTGTTCCCGACGATGAAAACGCTTGGCGGAAAAGACCAGTAAAATCAAGGGTTTGCGGACTTAAAGACAGTATGGTACGACAAGAGTACGACAAAATAAACTCTCTTAACGGGTTAAAATAAATGATTTTAAATTAAACTCGTGTCAGTTCAAGTTAATATTTTGTACGATAAGGACATTTTTCTAAAAGAAAATTTTAGGGAAGTGTCCTTTTGTTATGGTCAAAAACAAAATAAGAAATGGAGGAAATGAACATGAGTAGTACAGCGTTAGGAGCAGAGAAAGCGATTATTTTTATCAGCGATGCACATGAAAAATTCTACTACGAAAAATTGAAAGAGGTCAGGTATCAGGACGTGTACCACAAAGCACTTGTATATTGTCTTGGTATCAGCGATGACACAAGAAGAAATATCAAAAGTATTTATGATTTTAAGACAGGCTGCGTGAAAACGGAGTGCCTGCATGAAGGCTGGCAGACCAGCGGGAGCGTGAGAGTGGTCAGGATGGCGTTTAACCTTTACTGTAACGGTACGCTGAGCGTCTTTGACTATGATGATGCGGAGGAACAGGTGGACGAGTGCAGACGGTACACAGTGGAAGAACTGTTCTGCTGTGCCTATGCGCCCTATTTTTGGCAGGCGATACAGATTCGGTATCCGGAATACGCAACGTATAACCACGATCTGTACGCCATGTTCGGAGGACGGGACTGATGTTAAAGGTTAGGCTTATGGGAACGAAGAACGATATTAAGTGGTTCGGGAAGATTTTACAGAGGAATCCGAAAATCGAAGTGACGGAGTTTTCCGATATGTTCCCAAACAAAGGGACAAAGAAATATTACCGGACTTATGTGGAAGTCAGGAAAAGCAACGTAAAAGAAAACCAGTAGAAGAAAAGGAGAACCAACCATGTGTAAAATAATCGCAATCGCAAACCAAAAAGGCGGAGTCGGCAAGACCACCACCACAAGCAACTTAGGAATCGGGCTGGCAAAACAGGGAAAGAAAGTGCTTCTGATTGATGCGGATGCACAGGGCAGTCTGACAGCAAGTTTAGGATTTACAGAGCCGGACAGTCTGGAAGTCACGCTCGCAACCATTATGGGGGATTTAATCAATGACGAGGAAGTAGAGCCGGGAGAGGGTATCCTCCACCATGAGGAAGGGATTGCACTTGTCAACAAAAACTGGA
>DKXQ01000049.1 GCA_002493085.1 Lachnoclostridium sp. UBA7122 | reverse complement strand
ATCAGCAAAAAAGAAATTTGCATGAACATAGTGAAAATGGGGTTGAAACTTGGGAAAATGAAAAACTGGTAAGGAGATACTGCCTGTAAATCCTTATTTTATAAAGTGTTGCAGGTTTTTTGTTTAAAATTGATTTTCCCAAGTTTTGCCCCAAATTTGGGAAAATCCCCAAGTTTTGCCCATTTTTTTCAAAAGTTGGGAAAATTTGTGAAAACTTGGGAAAAAGTTGGGAAGGTGAAAAAAGGCAGGAAGAAGAAATTTCTGGGAATTATTCTTTGATGTATTTTCAGTATCAGCAAAGATATATTTTTGAAAATTGTTTTGATATTTATGACTTATAAAATAAAAAGTTTGTGATATGGTAGTAAAAATCTATAACACAATGCAGCTTTTTTATTGTATGAAAGCTGAAATTTTGAAATTTTCCCAAGTTTGGATGAAATCCCCAAGTTTTCTCCCAGCTTTTAAAAACTTGGGAATACCATGTTTCTGGGGATTTCAGACTTTTTGAGATAATCATGCACATGCATTTTCCCAAGTTTAAGATGGAATCCCCAAGTCCCTTCCCAGCTTTTAGAGACTTGGGAGTCCTTTATTTTTAGGTTCTATGAGCCTTTTGGTATGATTAGGAATCTGTATTTTCCCAAGTTTGCCCAATGTTTTTTGAAAGTTGGGAGAAATATGGGATATTTCTTACAGGAAAGTCTGTATGATACAGGAAGCCCTAAAGTGGCAAATAAGAATTGTGGATAAAAACTATGCTTGCCAGGTATACCAGTACATATTATGTGAAATCACCTATATCATCATTCACTTTAACTTTTAATCTTAGCAGATACAGTAAGGCATATGCACGATTATAAAGATATTCTATAAACTGTGAATCATTTAATGGTTCTCTTTTTTCCTTAGCATCATTAAGATAGTCATTGTGCCTGATGTCAAAATATTCGTTGGACAATTTCATTAAATCCTTTATTTCTTGTTTTACGACAGCATAAACTTTAGTGTTCTGACCAGAATTAACACTGGATGCCAAAGCAGCATATTTCTTATCTCTTTCATTTCCATCCTGTATAGAAACAATATATTGCAGGGCATCAATAATGAAGTCCAAGGCACTCTTTTTTTCCATCAGGTCATGGCTGTTTATCATATTTTCAGAAAAACGAATTTTTCGCTCAAACATTCTGTAATTGATTATTTTGTCAATTCCATAAGTTGTTTTATACCCTTGTTTCAGGATTATTCCATTCTGCATCCTGTAGGGAAGTTTAAATATCCTGAATCGTTCATTTACTTCTATAGTAAACTGGTAATGCTTTTGGCCTTCGTTTATAATCCAGTATTTATAAGCAATTTCCAAAAAGGTTTTAATATCATCAAAATCTCCTGTATTATGCTGTAATGAATCTGGATAATTTATTCCCCTATATAATTTGAATTCATAATCGTAATTTATGTATAACCTCCACATTCCACCATCCCAATTATCCCATTCAAGATATTTCCCCTGAAGAAGTTCCATTTCTGGCAGTTCATTTTCAAACCAGGTAATAAAGGATGACCAAAATCTTTTGACAGATGCACTTTCTTCATTATTTTTTCCTTTGAATTCGATTCCATGGTCAGCTAAATACATAATAAGCAATGCCCTTGCTGTATTTGCATCAGTTACTTCAGTAGTGATTCTGAAAAGTAAAGCATCTTTTAATTGGGGAATTTTTGTACTAAACACATTTACAATCTCAAGAAGGATATCGTTAAGTTCAGTATTTGATGAAAATCCAGAATTAAATACCTTAATACCCTCTTCAATCTTATCTATGTAGCCTAGAACCATTTTCTCTTCTGCTGTATCCAGTTTTTCAGCCATTTTATGAACCTCCTATGTAAAAATAAGAATATACAGCTATTTTAGCATAGATATAATAACCAAACCAGTGCATTTAATTATTTTTCGGATTTGGCTGGTATGGTCTCTGGAAGGCCTGCAGTATACAATCTAAAGACTGAATTTGAAGGCAGTATTGATTGATATGAAGAATGAACTATACACTGTTTTGTATGGCAAAAAGTTATTTTTGCAAAATATAAAGGATTTTTTAATATGGCATTATAAAGGCACAGAAAGCTGACTGGAATACTATGGAGAACTTTTTGCTTAAAGCTTTTGGTATTAGAAAAGGCAGAAATACCAAACTGGCAGGAAGATTTGTGTTTTCTTCTATGTTTTTTGAAACTTAATTAAAAACCAACAGGGAAGGAAAGGGGGCTTTCATGAGAAAAAATAATTATAAGGGAAGATGTGAGAAGAGGAGTATCCCTAAATGTGAAGGTGTCTGTAAGACTTATGATGCACTGCAGAGCCGAATGGTGGATATCCTTTCGGAAGATGAAGATGTTAAGGAAATCAGGTGTAATGTTCCTATGGATGGAACTGAATATACATCTGACATTGTATGTACCATGGAAAATGATACTATCGTAGTTTATGAATGTTGTTACAGAAATCTGTTAAAGAGACCATCCCATGCAAGACTGTTACAGCAGAGCAGGGAATACTGGTTAAAACATGGAGTGAAACAAGATGACTGGAGGCTGGTAGTTGATGCTAAAAAATGAACTGTTAAAGAAAGATAACCATATTGTAAGGATACTGGCAGGAAATGGAGATGAGGTTTTGTATATTCCATGCTTGGGAGTAAAAGGATTTATGCCAAAGTGGTGCAGGATATCTGAATTTGAAAATTACATTTCTTGTACAGAGGGTGAATTACTGGAGTTGCATGGCATGAAGATTGTACCAGAGGAAAAAATGGAATCCAGAGAAAGGAATACTGCAAGACAGAGGTATACTATTATAGCCCCTGTCCTTGGATGCCTTGAAGATGAAAAAATTCGGGCACAGATGATAGAGAATACAGCAAAGGAACATGGCATCACAAAACAGACAGTCAGGAATTATCTGAAAATGTACCTGACATATAATTCTATATCTGCACTGGTGCGAAAACACAGGACTACAAAAGAAAAACCTATGACAGAAGATGAGAAAAATATTCGATGGGCAGTTAACAAGTATGTTTACAGCAGGAAGAAAAACAGTTTGAATACAGCATATAAACTGATGTTGAAAGAAAAATATACAAATGCTGAAGGAGTACTGGAAGAAGAGTATCCATCTTTCAACCAGTTTAGATATTGGTATTCCAAAAACAAAAAACACATGAGTTATTATATTTCACGAGAAGGTAAAACAGGTTTTATGAGAAACCATAGAGTACTTGTTGGAGACAATGTACAGGCATTTGCAGCAGCACCAGGAGTTGGCATGGCAGACAGTACTATTGTAGATTTATATATTGTATCGGATGACAGAACCAAGGTTGTGGGAAGGCCAGTAATGACTGCATTACTTGATGGATATTCCTATCTGTGTCTTGGATACAGCCTTGGATGGGAAGGTGGTGAATACAGTTTACAGTCACTGATGATAAATGTTGTCACTAATAAGAAAGAACATTGTCACAAGTTTGGAATTGAAATTACAGAAGAGGAATGGCCTTGTGGCCTTCCTGGTTGCATTGTCACTGACAGGGGAAGTGATTATGCAGGCAATACTTATGGACAGATTGCAGAGCTTGGTGTGAAGATTATCAATCTGGAAGCATACAGGGCTGATGCAAAAGGGGTTGTAGAGAAGTTCTTTGATATTATACAAAATTTCTTCAAACCATATCTGAAAGGTGCAGGTGTAGTTGCAGAAGAATATTTAAAAAGAGGTTCTTATTTTGGAGATTACAAGGAGAAAAGCTGCCTGACTTTGAAAGAGTTTGAAACAATCCTGCTTCGGTGTATCATCCACTATAACAGCAAGCACATTATCAAAAATTTTCCTTTTACCGAAGAAATGCTGGAGCTGAATGTAAAACCATACAGCAATTGTATATGGAAATATGGTATAGAAAATTTAAGGGGATGCAATGTGTTGCAGGATGTTACAAAGGAACAGATTATACTTACTCTTCTGCCAAGGACAGATGGCAGTTTTTCAAGATTTGGGTTAAAAGTAAATGGTCTCAGGTATTTCACTGAAGGTTTCTTTGAAAGGTGCTTAAAAGGTGGAAAAGTCACAGTAGCATATGACAGGACTGATGTATCATGTGTATGGATGTATGAAGGTGGGGAATACACAAGGTTTGATTTAATAGAATCAAGATATCAGAACAAGGACTTGGAGGCTGTACTGGATATGAAAGAGAAACAAAAGGGAATTATTGAAAAGGAGCAGTGCCACAGCATCCAGTCTGAGATAGACCTTGTGTCGCACATACAAACCATTAAGCACAATGCAGTGACAGAAACCAGTCCAGATGTGAAAAATATCAGGGAAACAAGGGAAGAAGAAAGGAAGAGGAGACATATTAATTTTGCAAAGGAGGCAGGATTACATGACAACTGATTTTTCAGAAATGTTACCAAAAATGTTGTTTGGGGATGAACTTAAAACAGCACTGGAAGTCCTTCCAGAATATAATGAAGCTTTCAGGGAACTGGATGCAGGGGCAAGGCTTTTAAAACTTTCTGATATCTACAAAATATTCATACCAAATGATATGGCATATGAGATTTATCATAAATTATATTCCATGGTTTCCATATCAATGCAAAGAAAAGGAACTGCTGAATCAGTAAGGCTGCTGAATTCTGCAAAAAGAGGAAATGAGTATAAAGGGGTAGCAACAGGAATGACATCAGCAACCTGCATAGGTGTATCAGGGATTGGCAAGACAAGCTGTTTACAGGCTGCATCAAGTCTTTGTGGAGGGACCATTGAAACAAACCTGCCTTATCGGAAACTGGTTCCTGTACTTGAGGTAAGCTGTCCCTTTAATTGCAGTTTCAGAAGCCTGTGTTCACAGATACTTGCAAAGCTGGATGAGTGCCTTGGCACAGACTATTACCAGAAATCATTAAAAAGGTCAATCAATGCAGAACAGGTCATGCAGATGGTCTGCAACCTGGCTAATATCCATATAGGGGTTCTTGTTATTGATGAAATCCAGATGATAATTGAAAATAAAAGTGGAACCCAGCTGTACAGGATGATACTGCAGTTAATAAATTCATCAAATATCTGTGTTTTAATGTGTGGCACTCCAGAATGTGTGCCATTTTTTGAACAGAACCCACAGATGGCGAGGAGGATGGCAGGGCTGCAGTATGGCCCAATGATGTATGATGTGCATTTTAAGGAATTCTGCCAGACAGTGTTTTCGTACCAGTATACTAAGAATAAGACAGAACTTACAGATGGAATCATAGAATGGCTGTATGAACATAGTGGGGCAATCCCAGGCACTGTCACAGCACTTATCTACAGTGCACAGGAAATCTCTGTCCTGGATGGCAGGGAGAAACTGGACATAGTTTCCCTTAATGCTGCATATGACAAAAGAATGAAGATGCTGCATCCTTATATTTCACCAAATATAAAAATAGATAAAAAGTATGCAGCACAGCCAAAGCAGCCTGACAGAGCCATGGAAAAGACAATTCCAACAGAAACAGTGCAGATTGATATTGAGTCACTGATTGTATCTGCAAAGAAACAGGGAGAGGATATTGTTGAAGTACTGGGCAGGCATATACCAGTCATGGAGGTGGCTGTATGACAGGATTTATGCCAGTTATTTATCCGGATGAACTGGTATACAGCTGGTTCTGTAGATATTATGTACATTCAGGGTATCCAACTAACAGAATGGCCTTAGAAGATATATTGTACAACAGGCATAATAATCCCAGCAAAGAGTTTTTAGGCCATTTGAATCCAGAAATGGAACAGGTAATTAAAAACATGTATCAAATAGATGAACTGATTCTGGAGCATACCATGTTCCCACAATATGCACGATTCATTGAATGTGCAAATAAGAAAGATGCACTGTATCGTTTAGGCAATGATTTTTGTGATGCACACCATTTATTTTCTATATTGCCAAGAAATGAAGGAGACCAATATCTAAAATACTGTCCTGTATGTGCATCAGAGGATAGAAAACAGTATGGTGAAACATATTGGCATAGGAATCACCAAATCCGAAATATGAATGTGTGTACCAGACACGAGTGTCGGCTTGCAAAGTCAACAATTCTTGCGAAAAGTGAACAGTCATTTACACTTGATCCTGCTGAAACTGTCGTGCAGGATGCTATGGTTAAATATGATGTAAATTCATTGGAAATAGAATTTGCATCTTATATGGAAGAAATCTTTGAAACTCCTATGAATTTTGAGAATGATACAGCAATCAATGATATTCTTTATTATGGAATGGAAAGAACAAAATATATGTCTTCTACTGGAAGAACAAGAAATACAAAAATGCTTGCAGATGACATACAGAAATATTACAGGGAGATTGGTTTGAATGAGATTGCCAGTGTGTACCAGATTCAAAGGACATTATCAGGAAACAGGTCTGATTTTTCTGTAGTGTGTCAAATAGCATTCTATCTGGGGATTTCTATTGATAATCTGTTACATCCCTCTTTATCAGAAGAACTGATTTTAAAGAGAGAAGGTAACAGAGGTTCAAAAGAAGAAACACCAGAGGGCTGGAACCAGTATGATGAAGAGATGGCACCAATATTAGAGAAAGTTGCCCATGATATTTATTATGGAAACATCAATGATACAGGAAGACCAGAGAGGGTTTCTGAAAGATTAATATATAAATATGCAGGATTAGCAAACCACAGGCTGGATAATATGCCCAAGTGTTGTAGGGTACTTAGCAAGTATAAAGAATCTTATGCACAAAACTGGGCTAGAAGATTGGTATGGGCATATAAAAAAGTTAAGGCTGATAAGGTGGATAAGCCAGTTTTTTGGTGTGATATCCGAAAAATTTCAGGAGTCAAAAAGAAAAATGCAGATATCATTATACCACTGTTAGACCAGTATGCAGATAAAATTACTACAGATGCAATCAAGTCATTAATTGAACCAGAAAATGATACAAATTTGGAAGAGGATAATTGAATTACAAACATAATGAATGTGTCTGTTTAGGATAGGGATTACAGATACCAGAACAAATTAATAGTAAGCCAAGTGGAGGAAGGATGATGTAAACTATTCTATTTTTGCCAAAATTAAATTGCATTTTCATTTGATAAAATATAATCAAGAGCATTGTATTGAAAATTGTTCTGTACAGAAACATCTTTAATGAAAGGGGAGTGTGTATAATGCTGGATTATAGTTATATACAAAAAAATAAGGAGGTACTGAATGATGACCAGTGGCATGAAAGGATTGCTGACTGTCATCTGGAGTGTAATGACATTATCTTAATTGAGGACAGGCTTGAGAAGGGGTTTATCAAGATATATGATCCTGTCGGTGGAGCAGTTGATTTCCCTAATGGTTTATATGATATGCAGAATCACACGAATGCTCCATTAGTTGCATGGATGTCAGTTGCTATATTACCTGGAAGGAAGGAGGTATGGTTTGAGGATGCAGACTGTAATTATGGTTATGACATGTACATGTCCCTTATTACAAAAAGAGTTCTTCACTTTGCAAAATTTTACCAGATGAAGTTCTGTATATCCGATTTAAGAAAGAAGGATATCTTTGATGCTGTAATGTAGTTGTAATATATTGGTATAAAATAGTATGTATATAGAAATTTACCCTGCCAAAGCAGAAGCATTAAATGTTTCTGTTGTGCCAGGGGTTTTCTTGTATTATGTCTAAAAACGAAGCAGTTTATTTTATATATATGGAAGTATAAATGATTTCAGTTTGTGGTCAGCAGGGGGTTTCAAATATAGAAATTCATATTACTGTCTGTAAGATGTCTGCTTGTCTGGATTCCTGAAGTTCCAAGGATGAAAAATTCTGTTGCTATTTGTAAGTGCCACATAAAAAGATACTGTTCTTGTGTATATCTAATGTGTCTGACAGAATAGTTATTTATCTTGTATCCAATTCTTGTGTTGTATATCTTAACAAATCTATAATTACACTGCAGTTTAGAAAGTCATGCCTGCTGCTAAGTATAATGAATTGTGAATAGTTGACAGCAGGGGCTTTTATATCTAAAAACTTACATTGTTGCTGGGGCAGATGAGATTACAGTGATATATTCAATATCCTAATCAGAGGTTTTGCTGGGTATCCCTGAATTTCTTAACACCACAGTTTTCTATCTTGGTAATCAGGAGCGAAACAATTTATTTCTTCTTAAAGGTTATATTCTATTTGGTGTATCAAGAGAATACTGTAAGCATGGAATGTTATGTACCTAAGATTTTAAGATGGAAACTGGAATGAGAACTGTATATTCATTAATATCCATGGAAGTATACTGTTTTATAATTTAGAATGTCTTGTCTAAAGTCAGAAGCAGAAAAAAGGTTTTTAAGACTGCCTGGCAGGGAAGGGAAATGGCTCGGGGCAGACTTCCCCCGCCGAAGCGAAAAAAGAAGTCTGCCCAACGACTGCCCGTATAGGTTTTGGGTATCCGTGTCGTTGTTCTGTCCTTTGTGTTTTATCTGGCAAAAACCAGATTCCACACAACACACTTTCTGCAGGCACTAAACGGCCTTATTCACTTCCACCTGCGAATGGGTTTCCCCAAATCTGTGTGTCCCCCTGCACTGTATTACCATAGGTGCAGACCGAATTCCCCCGCGGGATAGTTTTAACCAATGTACCAATATATTAATATATTGGGTTAGGCTTATTGAGGTCTTTCTTCCGCTTTTAACCCCTGTCGTCATTTACATATACAGAACCAGCAGCTATGTAAAACCGAGTGCATTCTTTGAATGGGCTGCACCAGACCACCATATTTATACAGTATCGTCAACTGTGTATATATGTTGATATAGTAAGTACCAGCATATACCCTCCTCTAGTTGTGTACTGAGGCAACAGCCAGTGTTATTGCTTTTGCATCCCCACCAGCTGGGCATATAATTTTTTCATAGATAAAATGAATGTTTTTTGTCTGTGTGGAACGAGAAAATAGAAAATAATTCTAAAAAAAGTCTAAAGAAAATATAAAATAACCAGCAGATTGACAAATATTAATACAGCTTCTAAAAATTGTGTAATAAGTTCTACACATTTTATATCAGAACTGAATATGAGAGATATATACATCAGATATAACAGACTCATAATTAAATTTTTTGTGAAGATTTTTATTAAATTAAAAGGATTCTGTAGTTTTGCCCCTGTACTTTTAACTTTTTGGTATGGGAAATATCTTTGTTAATATCCTATATACTTTGTAAATGAAGCAAAATCAAGCAGAAAATACTGTTTATGATTGAAATTATATGAAAATTCAGTTGATAAATGGGATAAAAAAATGATTTCAGAATATCAGACTGCTAATTGTAACGAAGATACCAAAAAATAGTAGTTGTTTGCTGAAAATATCTGGTATTAAGGAAGTGGCATCATAAAAATTTCAGCTATAACTGTGATTTATGTTGGGCATTTCTGAATTGATTTTGTATCATATATAGCTGATGTCATTTTGATTTCTATTTGTAATTTGAGCATCGTCTATAGCTGATACACATTTTTTGGACAATGTATCATTTAGGTTTCAGGTATATGTGATGACTATTTTTAGTTTGGCAGATTTTATCAGTTTCATCTATACCTGATGTATAATTTGAAAAGAAATATCATTTGCTTTTCAAGTATAGGTGATGACTAATTTCAAGATTGCATGTTTTAAAATGCTCCAGCTTTATGTGATGCTTTTCCAATCAATTTTCTCGAATTTTTAACTTTCGTAATTCGTGATAATATGATTTCACCAACAGGAAAGAACCCTGTCGGAAAAAAAGAAAAGGAGGTTTTCAATAATGGGGAAAAACCTGAACGATTATTTAACAGGAGATGAAAGGAGGCAGATGGACAAGCTGCTTGAAAGAGCAGAAGAGAGGATGCGAGAAAATGGAGAGGAGGTTTGCAGTGAGCAAATTCTTTTGATGGCATGCCAATGCAAATGCAGGCAAATGATGCAGAAAGAAGAGGAGAAGGAGAGGTTTGAGGAGGAAGTAAAGAGGATTTTTACAAATATTTGTGCTTTTTGCAAGGGACACGATTTGTGTCCAGAGTATTGCCAGGAGGAGCTGCCATTTCCATAATTTGGAATCATATACTGAGAACAACGATACTGAAACAGATGAAGTAAGAAAAGCATACCAGAAAGGAAGGCTGGATATTCTGTGTTCTTTGGCTGATTATGGGTTCATTTCAATGGATGCAGCTGAGTATATGGCAGGAATGGATCATCAAGGATTTGAAAAAGTACTTTTGGATTGGAGGTATAGTTGGATGGCAGATGAATAGGAATTTTGAATGGAGGTGGTAAAAAGGTGATGTTAAATATTTTGTTAAAGCTGTCATATCAATTAAAGCTGGTGTCATAATAATCCAGGAATAGCATAATGGTATTTGATAATAGGAAGAGAGTCATCCAACAAGGATGGCTTTTTTCTTCGTCCAAGCAGAAAATTCATATTAAATATATAAAAAATGAAGAGGGGGATTATTGTAATGGAAGAAAATAAGATAGTAATGTTATGCCAAATTGTTAGTCGGATTATCAGCGAAAATCAATTGCCAGATGTAGCAGAGGCTGAGCTTCGGAAAATTCTTGAAGAAGAAAAACCAAAGAAAAAGGAGGAGGACAGAAAGATTTGTTTAACATCAGTGATAGAAAAGGAGTTGGAAAAGGCAATACAATTAGGGCAAATTTGCGAGTCAAATGCTGGCTTGTACCAATCTGTTTTTGATAAAAGCATTAAAAACAGTGAAATTGGAAATATGCCTGCTTCAGAACTTTCCGATATGTTAATCAGAAAATTTGTGTTACAAGCTGGACAGGTATATAAACTGGACAGAATTCGTTTAAAATGTTTTACAGGAATGATGCAGACAGGTCTTAACAAGATGTCAGAGGAGGATATGCTGGGTTTCGTGCCCGACAAACATATGTACAAAGATTATCTGATGTGTTCAGGAAGGGAAATCCAGTATATTGATAATCCATATACTGATGCTGAAACAGAAAAAATCAAGGAATGGATAGAAATGCATCTGGATGATACCAGAGGATTGGCTATAGGTCTTTGGTTTTGTGGGGAAACCTCACTAGAGGAAATTGCTAATTTGAAAAAAGAGGATTGTCATATAAGTATATTCAAAAAATGGGAAAGAGCACAGATTATATCAAGGGCATTGAATTTACATCCGAAAAATGAAAAATTTGTCTTTATGGAAATAAAAGAAAAAAGACTGGAGAAGCTCACACCACAGGGATTTCAGTTGAAACTGTACCATATCTGCAATAAATTAGGAATCAAATATAAAAGGATCAATAGAACTGAAGCGATGTTATGTAAAGAATGATAAGGATTCAGATGCAGGTTTAGTAAAAAATAAACTGGTGGTATATAAATGCCACCAGTAATTTTTTAACAGGAGAAACTAGAGGGGTGAATTTTCCTGCAATATAAATATGATATTTTATTTGCAGGTAACAGAGGAATGTTTAGACTCATACAAATGAACAAGCTTGTAAAAAGAATTAGGCTTCAGTCCTAAAGTTTTCATTGTTTCAACAGCAGTAATTTCATTCTGCCTCCATTTGATGTAATATTCAGCAAAATTTTCAGGAAATTGGATGGAAGGTCTGCCAATGCAACGACCAGTTTTCTTGCTGACTTTTTTACCAGTTGTTTTATCAACAGGCATAGCAGCCAGTCCTTCGGCCTGTCGGGATCGAATGGTAATTCGTTCATTTTCTGCAATGGAAGTTAATACCTCAATCAGAATATTGTTGATCATATCTAAAATCCACTCTTGCCCTTCTGCAATATCGACCATAGTGGAAGGAATGTCTATAATTTTGACACGAACTCCCATTTCTGAAAAATATTGAAGCTCCTTTTTCGCTTCCTCTTTGTTCCTTGAAAACCTGTCAAGAGATTTAACATACAAGGTATCTCCCTTTACCAGTTTACCAATTCCGATTTTTAAAGATTGGTATCCAGGACGATTGAAGTCTTTGCCACTAGCCTTGTCAGTTACTATCATATCCTCTTGAACATATTTGCTCAAAGCTATAAGCTGTCTGTCCAAATTCTGTTCTCTACTGCTCACTCGTGCATATCCTACTGTTTTTCCCATTCAGACCTCCTCGCTGTTTGTAAAAGTTATCTGCATTTACAAATGTTTGCAAATTTTGCATATGGTGTTTTACAAATAAATATTGCTCCTGTTTTGGTTATTTGTTTAAGTGTACTTTTACAAATAGTATACCATCAGTCCAAAAGAAGATTTTTTAGCAGAAATAAATAAAAACACAAAATATATAATTTTTTTGGAATTTTTTCTGTCATTTCAAAAAAATCTACCATATTAAAAATAGGTAATTAATAACAGGGCTGTATGTACTGACAGCTTTGTTATGGAAAGGAGATGAATATTATGTTTACGATAAAAGAAGAAGAGTATAGAGAGATTGCTAGTTTGATCGCAAAGCATTGCTGCCCTTGCATAGGAAAAAATTGGCATTGTGCAGAAGTGGAATGTGATGTACAGATGATTTACGAAATCCTATGGGAGCATGTGGAAAGGGATGATACAAAGCAAGATGGAGAAAAAACTGACATGGATTTGATTGCAAAAGAATTCGGCATAGACTTGGAGGATGACAGTCTTCCGTTTAGAGAATAACAGTGGGTAATTATACATGTCATAGAAAGGAGTAAAGTAAAATATGGCAAAGAAAAAGATATATGCTGTAAAAAAAGGAAAGACTACAGGTATATTTAGGACATGGGCAGAATGCAGTTCTGCAGTCAAAGGATATTCAGGGGCACAATACAAAGGATTTTCTACAATGGATGAGGCAGAACAATATCTGTATGGAAAAAAAGCAAATATAACAGAAGACAGACTGGAAAAGGAAGAAGACTGCCAAGAAGGACAGGCAGTGGCATATGTTGACGGAAGTTTTGATGATGAAGCTGGCAGATATGGCTTTGGCTGTGTAATATTATTGCCAAATGGAGAAATTGTCAGAAAATCAGGAAGTGGTAATGATCCTGATGCAATGTATTCAAGGAATGTTGCAGGGGAAATACTTGGGGCAGTATGTGCTGTTAAATGGTGTGCCAGCAATGGATACAAAGCATTGAAGATATGCTATGATTACATGGGTATAGAAATGTGGGCTGTTGGTGAGTGGAAGGCAAAGAAAAAACTGACTATGGAATATGCAGGGTTAATGGAAGAGTATGGAAAAAAAATTGATATTTCATTCAAGAAAGTTGTAGCACATGCAGGGGATAAGTATAACGAAGAAGCAGACAGGCTGGCAGTAAATGCTGTAAAGGCTGGCAGTAAATTACCTGAACTTGCACAGGAAAAGCCATGCAGTTCTAATGAAAAAATTCCATGGGCAGATTTAGTCCACTATGCAGTTGGTACAGTTGACAAACATTTAACAAAAATTCTTATTGATATGGAAATATCTAATATGCAGCATATTGAAAAGAATGGCTATGACATGTTTGAAGAAAAGGGAACTGAATATAAATTATGTCATGGTAAATATGGACAGGCCACTGAAGAACAGGTGGAATATGTTGGAAGATGTTATACCTTTTTGGAAAGCAGCAGGAATACCATTTCTGTTCAGGAAGAACCAAATGAAAAATATGTATATAGTCTAATAAGAAAGGCTTTTGTGTTTATCAATGAATATTATGAGTTAATCTGATTGAATGAAAATGCTACAGTTGGAGTCCCTGTGGGATTAATGGTAGATTTTTTAGATTGTCAGAATGGTAGTTGTTCGTTTAATAGAAGATTACTCAATAAAAAACAGTTATGTGTATCTGTCTGGTATAACCAGCGAAGGCACATAGCTGTTTTTGCTATAATTCATTTTTATATGGCTTCCTTCAGGGTACTGCTAAAAGTATCACAATTCTTTTCTATCCAAGACTTATTAGCAGATTTTACTTTTTTTCTTTTTCTTGATATATATGCCTTTTTCCTCTTTTCCTGCCTTTCATAATACAAGATTTCCATCGAATCCATTCCAATATCCTTTAACTTTAATTTCTTTGCCATATAAATAAATCCTCCTATCATTTTATTTTTTCTATTTTTAAAATGAAATTTGTTACAAATCAAAATATCGCAGGGCTTCTATCATAGCAGTTTTGTAATGTTTTCATGAAAGAATGGGGTGAGATTTCTTTTTTGACAAAATTTTTTGAGATTTTCTTTTCATTTCGGAAAAATATACCATATTAATTATGGATTAGTTAATTGCCACATTATTGGTAGCAGCAAAGTAAACAGGGGGATAATATTATGGATTTAATAACTCAGGAGCAATTTGATGAAATTGTGGGGGTAATATCAAAGTATTGTTGTCATTGCTCGGGTGCATATTGTTCAGAGACCGATTGTGATATACAGGATATTTACGAAATCTTAAACAGGCATATAGAAAAAGAATATGTAAATGAAGAGGAGAAACTTCCATTTGATTATGGTTCGGATGATGAACTGATATAACTAATTTTTAGTGAGAATACAGAAAATTTGATTTCATAAAAAGGTCATATTGAAAGTACATTCAAATTTTAAAAATGGGAGGTACTTTTAATGTGCAGATTTGGAGATATTTTTATTGCAGATAAGAATATGGCAAGTGATTTTCATCGAGTAAAACAGACTGTGTTGGTAGTATCTGATGATAAAGCTAACAAGAATTCGTCAGTAGTTACTGTTGTGCCAATAGTTGCTGCAGCAGAACAGGATAAATTGATGAATTATGTGTATATTCATGATTATGGTATGTCCGAAGAAAATATAGCAGTGGTTGAACAAATAACAACTCTGGATCAAACCCAGCTTTTGGTAAAAATCGGAAGTATCAGAGGGACTGCCTATGCTGGACAGATAAAGAAGGCACTTAAACAATATTTGGGTTTGTGATAATGGATAACCATATATAAATCCTGATAGTGTTCTAATATACTAAAAAAGCCCTGGCAGCAGTTTATATGTCAGGGCTTTTGGACAGAGATTAGGTTGTGGCAGATGCTACAGCTTTCTTCCTATGTCTTTTTTTGATTATAACAGGTTCTTTTGTTTTAATACTTTCTTTTGTGATAATACATTTTGAAACAGTATCTTTATTATCAGGAAGAGTATACATGATATCAAGCATTACTTCTTCTATAATACTTCTTAATCCTCTGGCATTTGTTTTCTTGGCTAATGCCACTTTTGCAATTTCTTTCAATGCATCATTTTCATAGGTTAGTGATATACCATCTTTTTCCAGTAACATTTGATATTCTTTTGTTATTGCATCTTCTGGTTCTGTCAAGACTCGGACAAGTTCATCCTCTGTTAAATCTGTTAATGAACATAAAATAGGCAACCTGCCAACAAGCTCAGGTATAATGCCATATTTTTTTAATGCTTGAGGTGTTAGTTTTTCATTTACCTCTTTGTCATTGTCTGTTATTTTAGGTTTTTTTGTATTAAATCCTACTATATTTTTCTTTGATGTATCAAACAATCCTTCAAAAGCCCCTCCACAGATAAACAACACATTTGATGTATCAAACTGTACATTATTGCCTTGTGGATGTTTTCTTCTGTCAGATAATGGGACAGATATAGTACAACCTTCGATTAATTTTAATAAACTTTCTTGGACACCTTGTCCAGACACATCTCTTGTGATGCTTCTGCTTTCTCCAGCTCTTGCAATTTTATCAATTTCATCAATGTAAACGATACCTTTCTGTGCCAACTCAATATCCCCATCAGCCACTGCTATCAACTGCTGTATGCATATTTCAACATCGTCACCAACATACCCAGCTTCTGTTAAACTGGTCGCATCAGCAATAACAAATGGAACATCAAGTATCTTGGCTAATGTTCTTGCAAGCAGGGTTTTACCACAACCACTTGGCCCTGCAATTAAAATATTAGATTTTTTAATTAAACCTGTTTCATCATGAAGCCTTTTGTTGTGATTATAAATCGCAACTGAAAGCACTTTTTTTGCATGTTTCTGTCCTACAACAAATCTGTCCAGCTCTTTATGAATCTGGCTAGGAGTTAGATTAAATACGACATCATTAAATCTTGATTTTTTCTTTATAACTTTCATATCTGGGAGGCTTTCCCAGTGTTTTCTTAGATCCCTGGCTGATTTTTTATTTATTTCTCCATTAAATACTGAAATTGCTATTTGGGCACACTTCTCGCAGATATAAATTCCATCATTTACAGGACTTTTAATCATTTGTCCTACCTGCCTAATGGTTCGATTACAAAATGCACATGTTTCTATACTTATCTCCTCCTCTTCTTTTATTTTAGAAATTATATCATTATGTTTATGTCTCTTAATTTGGCAGAAATCAAATAATGAATAAAATGAAACCCTATGCGATATCGCATAAATTATGATAAGAAATGAATGAAAAAAAGTGGAAAAGCTGTTGATTGTGATTTTTGCAGAGGTTTAGTTGATTTTTTTGTGTTATTATAATATACTGGACAGTTAAAAGTTCTC
>DKXQ01000238.1:1945-17625 GCA_002493085.1 Lachnoclostridium sp. UBA7122 | reverse complement strand
TATATTACAAAAAATATAAGAATTAAAAACAACCTGCCAAAAGAACATTATGCAGATGCACGGTGTATTAGTGGAAACCCACTAGTAACCCCGCTAGGATATTACTATTTTCAGAAAAAAGTCCGTAGACATAACAGACAGACACATAAAAGTAACATTTTGAAAGGAGGTATACGCAAGAGAAACCAAGCAGAATATCTAGTAAAAGGATATCTAGCAGAGATAAGAAAACAGGCTATGTGGGAATACGCAATTCCCCCTTGCCACTTCACCGCCTAAAGGTAGTGGGTTTCCTTGCTGATTTAATATGAAAGAATTGATAGAATTAAACCAGATAGAGCGCCAGCTAATTTTATACGGGATGTTTACTTCATTTCCTTATCAAATTGATGAAGTAATAACATATGGGGATATAAAGTTTATATTGGGAAAGCTTGAAAAAAGAACTCTTCAAAGAGATATCAGGGATTTAACTGATGCTGGCCTGCTTTGTGTAAAATATTCAAAGAAGGAAAAGGGATATGTCTGGACTGGCAAACCAACAGGAGAAATTGCTCCTAAAAAAGATATTTCATTAAAAAAGATACAACATTTAAAACGTTTGCAGAGACTTGTGGCATGCAGTTGTCTAGGCATAAATAATCCGGTAAACATTTATTTTGAAATGTTTCCAGAAGCTTCTGAAAGAATGAGGCAGAGAGATTTTGAAACACTCCGGCATATTGGTTATGATGCTGGATACAGTAAAGATAAACAGGGATATATTGTTATTATGGATGATGATATGTTTAATGTATATGATGGATATGGTATTTTTATAGAGGATGGCAAAATGTTGAGATATTTATAAAATATTCAAAATTGTGATAGACCTTCTAAAATAAAAACTCTAATGTTGTCGTTTTTTAGAATTATAATATGTTAATATAATACTGCATATGGGAGATTTTAAAATTAAAAGGAGGGATTTTATAGTACATATGCAGCGCCAGATATGTAGAGCATGTGGCGTTATAAGAAGATGAAAAAAGTGTGTACAGGTATAGTGCAAGGCTGTCTGTCTGGTACGGCGGGCAGACAGCTAAACCTGATGTTAAATATGTGGAGGAAAAATTAATATGGAATATATTATTTCTGATATACACGGTTGTTTTGAACAATATCAAAGACTGCTTGAAAAAATAAAATTTTCACCAGAGGATAAATTGTATGTTCTGGGTGATGCTATAGACCGTGGGCCAGAACCAGTTAAGGTATTGCAGGATATGATGAAGCGGTCTAATGTTATATTTGTTTTAGGAAATCATGATTTTATCATGTACACACTGATGAAAAAACTTTCTGAAGTAATTACAGAGGAAAATTATAATAAATATTTGACAACAGAATTTCTTTTAGACTATAACTTATGGTTTCAAGACGGTGGATGGATTACCGCAAAGCAATTTATAAAATTGGATTATTCAGAAAAAATGCATATACTGGATTATATAGCAGAGGCATCTTTGTATGAGATAATAGAAAATAATAGGAAAGAATACAGATTGGTTCATACAGGGCCTGGAAATTTTGAACCAGATAAAAGTCTGGATGAATATGATTTATATGATTTTCTGGATGAAAGGACAGACTATACAAGACGTTATTATCAGGAAGAGAATGTTTTTCTGGTTACAGGACATACGCCAACTGTTTGTATAAAAGGCTGGGAAAAACCAGAAGTATATAAGAAAAATGGCCATATTGCTATAGACTGTGCATGTGTATCCGGGGGAAATCTGGCAGCATTTTGTGTAGAAACTGAAGAAATTGTTTATGTGAAAGGACTTTAATAACTTTTTATTTTTTGAAACAGAACGGAGCAGCAGTTATAAAGTATTAAACAGTGATGAAATGGAGTATTTCTTTGTGAGGTACTCTATTTTTATACCAAAAGAAATTTATACCCTAAAAACTTGAAAAAACATATTGACATCATGTCAGAAAAGATGTATTATAATTATGATGACACTGTGTCAGAATAATTATGATGAAAGGATGGCTGGCATGAAGAAAAATATTGGCTCACAACTGGGAATCATTGAAAGTGTATTAGATATTGTTTCCAGCCAGACAGAAAACTTTGTTACTATTCACGGTCTATGCCGTGAATAGTAACAAAACTTTACAGGTAAGCTGGAACTGTTGGAGAAGCAAAACGATAGCCAGTAAAAAATAGAAAGAAGGGAATGCAGATGCCAAAGGGCTCAGTTGAACTTACAAACGCAAGAAAAGAAGAAATCATTGCAGCTGCAGAATTGCTGTACCAGACAAAAGGATTCAAGGATATTACCATACAGGATATTGCAAAAGAGACTTCTTTTACCCGCACATCCATTTACAATTATTTTGAAACAAAAGAAGAAATCTTTATGGCTCTTTTACAAAAAGAGTATGAACGGTGGGTAGAAGAACTGGATACTGCCATTTACGGACATGGGAGCATGGAGAGAGAGGAGATTGCAAAAACACTGGCGGTTTCTTTAGAAAACAGGGAACTTCTTTTGAAACTGATGAGTATGAACCACTATGATATGGAAGGAAACAGCAGGCTGGAACGGGTAGTGGAATTTAAGGTGGCATATGGGGCGTCCATAAAAGCAGTAGACCGCCTGCTACAGAAGTTCTGTACCGATATGCCAGACAGGGAGCGGCAGGATTTTATCTATTCTTTTTTTCCGTTTGTGTATGGTATTTATCCCTATACCAGAGTGACAGAAAAACAGAGGGAAGCAATGGAGAAGGCAGATGTGGGATTTGTATATCTGTCAATTTACCAGATGACTTATACCTGTGCAAAAAAATTATTGGAGAAAAGCAAGTAGGGGGTTTTGTTGATGAAGTATACAAAATTAGGTAATTCAGAATTAAATGTATCCCGCATCTGTATGGGCTGTATGGGGTTTGGCAATGCAAAAGAAGGACAGCACTCATGGACACTGGATGAGGAACATTCCAGAGAGATTATTAAGAGAGGGCTGGATTTGGGTGTGAATTTCTACGACACTGCCATTGCTTACCAGAGTGGTACCAGTGAACAGTATGTGGGAAGGGCACTTAGGGATTTTGCAAAACGTGTGCATTTCAGCGCTTTAAAGCGCTGTTTGTTACTATTTGAGGGTGCGGCAAAGGCGGTAGAACTAGAACTGACAGAGGATGAAACCGCATATAAAGCAGGTATGGGTGGCAGGTAATCAAAAAATATGATACTGGTACAACGAAAATTGTGAAGCAATGTAGCAACCCGTAGTATCAGTTGAAGCCAAAATTTTAAATTAACAGGAGGAAAATAAAATGGTGCAGAATAATGTAACGATGCTAAATGCAGGATTGAGTAAAAAGTTGGTGGCATATTTTAGTGCCAGCGGAGTAACAAGAACAGCAGCGGAAACACTGGCAGAGGCGGCAGGAGCAGATTTATATGAAATACGGCCGGAAATACCATATTCAAAGTCTGACTTAAATTGGAATAATAAAGCGTCCCGAAGCTCTGTGGAAATGAATGACAAGTCGTGCAGGCCTGTTCTGTCAGACTGTAATGCTGAAATAGAAATGTATGATTTGATTTTTCTTGGCTTTCCTATCTGGCTTGCGTACCACAATTTGATACAATGCACCCAAGCATGAGTTTGGGTGCAAATTTTAACGATAGGAATTTTATGTATGGATCATTCAGAGGCTATTGTTAGAAGGGCGTGCATATATGCTTATTTGCTATAATGAGAAAAAATGTATAAATAAAGGCTTCCGTTATATAGTGTCCGGAAGTCTTTTTTGTTTTTTGGATATTTACATATTGACATTTTTTGGATATCCAAATATAATATATTTATCGGATATCCAAAAAATAAAGAGAGGTGGTAATTATGCGCGGAAGACCGAAATTAGAAGACAGTAGGGATAAGCAGTATCGTGTTCGATTGAATGGTGAAGAGGATAAGATGTTGAGTTATGCCAGTGAAGTGACAGGAAAACAGAAATCAGATATTTTCCGGCAAGCGCTGGTTGATTACTATAACAAAGTAAAAATCAATGAATATGTGCCAGAGGATGAAGATTATGAATGGGAAATGGATCATCTCAGTTTGAAAAGGATAATAGAGTGTCCTTACTGTGGTGCTGGTAATCCGATGGATTTTGCCGATGAATGTGATTCATGGTCTGAGGAACGACAGATGGGCTCGGAAATTACATATAACTTTGACTGGGAGGAATGTGAGTGTAATTCCTGTGGTAAAAATTTTCGCGTCCATGGATATATTTGTGAGTACCCAGTTGGAGCATATAACTATGAAGATATTAAGGTTGAACCAAATGAATAATAGGAGGCTTGAACATGGTAGATACAAGAATAAGTAGAAGTGAGAGTTTTCTTCGTAAAGCAAGCTTATATAAAGATGCCGCAATGAATGCGTTAAAAGAAGTAACAGAGTTCGATAGCAAAATAATAAACTCGAATGATAAGTATTTGGAAACATTAAATGAGGCCGATTCGATTGAGTATGAAATATTGAAGGAGAATATGGCGAAGGCTGAAACGGAAGAGGAAAGACAGGCTATTAGGGATAGAATGGCTGAAATGAAGAAAGAACGGTATCAGAAGGATACTGAGAACAAAGAATTTTATGCAAAACAGCAGAATAATCATAAAAATTATACTTTACAAATTCTTGCATCGGTAGCAGCAGTGGCAGGGTTTATAAAGTTCCGAAAACCTATAATGGATATTGGCAAAAAACTGATTACGAAGAGATAGGAGAGATTAGGATGCTGATAGATGTAGCTGACTTGAGGACGATACCAAGTGAGATAGAAAGTATTATTTTGGCGGACTTTTCTAAATTACCGAAGGAGATAGTTAATAAAATCAAAAATAATAATATATGCTATAAGAACGATGTACGGTGTGCTATTGAGGATTATTATGGTCCTTTTTCATATTTGTCAGAGCAGTTTTATAAAAGATTAGTTTTTGGCATGGAAGGTCATGAATTGGTCTTATATCATGCTACAAAAATGTTAAGCAAATCACAGGTTCTTGAACAAGGATTAAAAACTAATGAATGGAAAGCCTATAGTTCCCTTCTTATTGAATCATTGGATAGTATTGGCTTTGATGCACAAAGAAAGGGTGAAATAATGAGACTTGTAGAAAAAGAATATAAGAGGAAATATTCTGTAGCGAGTAGAAAGGCTCAATTGTGTTTCTTTTCTGATATGGGACAGATAGATCAGGAAGGCAGTGCTGGTTGTGAACAGTTTTGTGAGAGCATTGGTGGAGAGATTGCGAGATGGGCGTTAAAAGATAGTCACCCAGAATTGTATGCTCCCTTAAAGAATAAGGGGGAAGCCTTTGTCGTGAAATTTAGGATGCCATTTACCGATGTAGTAGATTTTGAGAAAGAAACAATTCTTTACCAGTTTGTGTCACATTATGCAGCTAAATATTTTTTTGATTTTAAATATGATATTCAATTTACGAGTATGACTGAATCTGATATTCCAAAAGAAAACATACTGGAACTGATTCCATATACAAAAGAGGTAGATTATTAGAAAGAATATTTGTAAAAGTGGGAAAGGAGATATTGTTGCATGGTTGTTCGGACTGAAACTTATAAAGATATGGAAGAAGACATTGCCACATTAATGGATGTGGATGAGATGTTTATTTATGAAATAATGCATGATATCAGCGAGAAATGTTTATGTGGCTTTCATTCTGATTGGGATAAATATGAAAGTTTAATAGATGATTTTATAACTGAATATGCGGATTTAAATATTATAGATGAAATATATGTTTATCATTTAGGTAGACATATTGTTCAACCTAAAGAACTGTGGCCTTTAAAGGAACTGCTAACCACAGAAAATGAGTTTTCCTATTTTTTGAAGAAAAATAAAATCCATTTCATGCAGCGGGAGGATAATTTGGAGTTTTACTATGGTAATAAATTGATTTTACCTGAACAAATATTACAAAGCGGGCAATTTCATTTGTTGGCAAAAAGATTGGGATATTTAGGTGAGGCAGATTACTGTGTTAATGGTTTTGCTTTTTGGCCTAATATAGATAAAACATCAGAAGGGTATTTTCAGGATTTGAAAAGGGGTCCAGAAATCCTTGAAAATTTGGGCAGATTTATAGGAAAGGATTTATGGAGAGAGTACAAAAAACAATCTAAATACTATGGTATTGTTTTTAAAGTACCTATGCCAGAAATCATATATGACGGCATAGATGGATTATTCACTAAAGAAGAAAGTGCGAGATTCTTTATAAAGAATGCACTTTTTTATTTGAATGATTGTTATCGTAATTGCCCAGGAGGAAATAACCTAATGCTTCGGATTTCGGATACAAAGAAAGTTGTTGTTGATCATTGTATTTTAATAAAGGAAGATGACATACTGTGATTTAGGTGAAGTACATTAGTGATTACGTGAAAGAAAAATGAAATGTTAAGTTGTCTTTATAACTTATATTATATCTTGCATTTGGTTCTTCTCGGTTCAGAGGAGAGTAAAATTCCAAGATATAAAATAGCTGTTATTGGGCTAATATCCGCAGTTGCAGGGGAACATCGCAACACCGAAATTGATACAATGGAAAACCGCAGAAATGCCCGAAAATAAGGCATTTCATGGGTTCTGCGGGTGTGGCTATCTGCCTTTTTGGTCTGCCGCTTTGTTGCATGGGCTGTTCTGCCCGGCAATTTTGCACCTCTTTTTAACGATTACCAGTAATCGTTAAAATCTTTAAGCGTATCGTTAAAACATTCAAAAGGAGAATTTATGTTCACAAAGAAAGAGAAAAGGCTGGTCGGGGAAGGGTACTTTACCATCATAAGGGAAACAGAGAGGGATGGCAATAAAATACAGTGGACGCTTAAGAGACAGTGTGGCAGAATTCACACGGTTTGCGGAAACGCTGGTATGCAAAAAGGATATGCGGGTGGTGGCATTTAACCTAGGGTAGACATCGGCTGGAATGGACATCAAAGTGTATCCGGTGCAGGAGATGGCTATCTGGGACAGTATGTATCCAGTGTCGGTAAGCAGGGAAGTCTGCAAGGTTTTATTTTAAGTTTCAGGAAATGCAGGACGAGTCGATGCACTTTAGATGATAGCTAATTGAAAAGAGTGTGTCTTTGGAGTATAATTTTTGAGGAAGGAAGTGAAAAATGATATGGATTTGTTTGAACCATTGAAAAAGGTTAGTGAAGATCAATGGCATACAAAGTTTAAGCTATTAAAAGAAGACCCGTATGGGGAAGGGGAAAGAGTAATTCTTCAACGTTGGGTAGAAGGCTTAGTAGACAGAGATTATAAAATGGTGCAAGAATTTCAGAAAACTTTCCATGCAAGTTTTTGGGAATTTTATCTTTATGCTTGCTTTAAGGAAGCAGGTTTTGTCTTAGACCAAACTCATAACAGACCAGATTTTATGATAAAGGCACCTTATGAATTTAATGTAGAAGCTGTAGTTG
The DNA here is from genome assembly GCA_002493085.1 of Lachnoclostridium sp. UBA7122. GTDB lineage: Bacteria > Bacillota > Clostridia > Lachnospirales > Lachnospiraceae > Butyribacter. The sequence continues at coordinate 10,093 of DKXQ01000238.1, read as the reverse complement.
CAAATATAAAAAATCAGGGTAGACCAGAATCGGATAGAGGGATGGAAGATTTGATGGATATGTTTATTCCGCCAAAGAACCAAGAGGATTTTTTTCAAATTCAGCATGAGGCTGTTGTAAGGCAGTCGAATGCAATAACCTCTAAAATGAAAAAATATGAGAACGAGTATTCAAAGTGTGATTGGGTTAAAGAAGATGTACCATTTGTGATTGCAATGTCTTCCTATAGTCAGGTGAATTACGGACGTGAATTTATATACCCAATGATGACACTGCTATACGGGATGTACTATGTGCCAAAAGAAAATAGTTATGTTTCAGTAAGTGAGGTGCAAAAACTAGGAACAGATTCGACGATACCAGTAGGTTTGTTTAACTCTGACAATTACAGTGGGATTTCTGCAATTTTGTATTCATGTACAACTACGCTTGGAAAATTAACTTCTTTGGCGAAATCAGAAGGGAATTTTTCAATGAATGAGGTTTACAATTTGAGGCGGGATTATGAAGATGCGAGAATACCTTATAAGCTGCAGCATGTAGGAATTGAGTCACCAGAACTTTTGACAGATGGACTATTTCTCTTTCATAATCCATATGCAAAAAATAAATTAGATATCAGATGTTTTGAAGATACATCTGTCACTCAATTTTTTTGGCAAGAGGATAGGTTGACACATACGAGCAATACATTCCCAATTGTATGTAGACTAAATTTCTCTAAATTTTTACAACAAGGGTTTTTGATGTTAATAGATGAATATTTGCGGCAGTACAATAATTTTTCACCCATGGAATACTATAGTTTGGATGCATCAGAAAAAATAACAGTTGATTTTGATAAAGATTGTTTGGTTTGCATATGGGTAAAGATGGAACAGGATCAATCTATGAGGAATGTTCATTACCTCCGGCCGCAATATTTTACAGATGAGTATTTGCTGCAAGAAGCAAGAAGAGAGGTTGAAAAGAGAACGGAAAAAATAGAGGAAATTATGCGTATCGACTTGATTAGAGAAAAAGAAATTTTTTATTTTGTTAATCAGTAGCCTTATGTAATGTGTTTTATGACTTGATATACTCCGTTATATGAAAAGGAATGGAGCAGAAAAAATATTTGTTGATAGCATAATATATTGGAGTTTTGGAATGTAGAATGAAAGGCTTGATAACATGACAAATATAGAAAGAGAAGGGGTAAGCGCTGTTCAGAATATTGTATACAGAGAGCTAAAATGGTTTTTCAGAGAGCAAACTGTGGATGATTATGGTATTGATGCACAAATTGAGGTTACTAGCCAGGAATACCCAACAGGAAAAATGATTGCCATTCAAATTAAAAGTGGCGAAAGCTATTTTATAAGCACAACAGAAGAAGGGATTATCTTTCGGTTTGATGAAAAACATAAGAAGTATTGGTTGGGGCATGTGCTTCCGGTGATTGTTTTATTGTACCACCCAGTTAGTCAGGAATGTATATGGGAAGTTATTGATAAGTTTACTGTCGAACAGGTTTCTGATACGAGATATAAAATTGTAATACCGAAAGAAAATAAATTTGGTTTGTGTACAAAAGAAAAACTTCTAATTTTGGCTTATAGCCAAAATATTAGGGAACTGGCAGAAGAAATTGATGATTTAGATGTGGACACAGAATCTGTGTTTGTCATGTTAGATGACGAACAAAAAAAGATATTTCTTAAAGCAAGAATAATAGTTGATAAAAAGAATGCATCATCAGACAGGATGCCATTTAAAGACAAGCGGGAAGAATTGGCTAATTTTGCGGGTGAAATAAAATGGTCAGATATAGAAAACGATATAGTTATAGGTAAACAACTCAAACTTCGCACATAGATTTTGCCTATGCACCTTGAAAATTCAATACCTGGCAGTTATTTAGTTGTCAAGATTCTGTCGTTATGATGCTTGAAGCTGTGTTTTTAGCAAAGCGGGAAGTGTATTCATAAACACATCAACCAGTTCGTTGATTTTATCGTCAGACAGTTCCGTGTTGTCGCTGAGCATGGTCCTGAATATCTGAAGCAGCATTTGAAATGCCTGAATCCATGTGATATCAGACATTTCATCAGAAAAATACAGAAAAAGTTCACCCAGCGAACGGTTATCATTGGATTCCCTGCTTTCCAGAGAAAGCATCATATATCGTGTGAAAACAACGGCAGTGTGGGCAGTCATGGCATCATATGACAAGGAATTACATTCCCGGCTAAGATTCAGATAGCTTTTGCATACCTTGAAGAAAACTTCGATATCCCAGCGCTTGCCATAAATGCGGATAATCTCGTTTTCATCCAAGGTGGTATCCGTAGAGATAAGGCATAAATATTCCTTCCTCTTATTCCGGTTGCGGACATATATAACTTTAGCCGGCATGATTTCTCCATCCTTTACAACATCAACCAACACGGAAAGCAGATACCGGGAGCGGCCCCGTCTCTTTTTATTCCGGTTATAGACTGTAATCAAGGACATATCTTCTCCATGATACCGGAAGAACATCCTGGGAGTCTTTTTGACCATGCCGATGACATCATAACCGACTGATTTTACAGCATGGAGCGTACTGGGAGAAGAAAACCAGCTGTCGAAAAGGACGTACTTAGCCGGAATGGCGGCCTTTTTAGCAGTTTTCAAAAGCTCAAGCATTGCCTGCGTTCCTTTTTGCATGGACAGCATTCTCCGTTTATATCCTGCGGTTCGTTTATCAACACCCGCAGCTTCGTTTACCCTGTTCTTTCTGTTTTCAGAAGAGAGAAGAACGCTGCCCGCAGGAAGAAATGTGCTTCCATCTGACCATCCAAGCGTAAGCATACGAAATCCGAAACGGTATCTGTGATTTGCGTGGTCATAAGTTTTTGCAAGCAGTTCTACTTTCTTGGAGCGGCTGCGTTCAAACATGGAATCATCAATGATTAATACATTTGCACGGTCTTTTGAGTCCAATGGGACAATCGCATCCCTGATGATCCGGGAAACCAGCAGGGTTGTAAAGCGTATCCAGTTGATCTGGACCATCTTTGTGAAACGATATACCGTATCCTTTGCAAATCCGGGCGTATTCCGTCCGGTGATCAGGTTCATATACATACTCCTGTTGGAAAAGATCAGCAGGAAAAGATACTGAAAGACCTCAACAACGGGGATCCCTCTTTTCTTATAGGCATTCGATGCCTTTAATGCGGAAGATATATGGAATCTTGTAAAAAATCTTTTAATAGATTTTGAAATCTGCTTATCATTCTGGTTCGCTTGTGTTATACTTATATTCATAGCATGAGCCTCCGGATGGATGATTGTTTTTCGACAACTCAATTATACCAAACCAGATGGCTTCATGCTATTTTATTGCCAGTTTTTATTGAATTTTCAAGGTGCATAGGCACTTATTCAAGTGCGAAGTTTGAGTAAACAATTCAAAGAATTGGCTTGTCGTATAGAAGATTTCATATATAGATATCAGTCAAATACTCTTATTATTTTGGGTGAGGCTGGAATAGGAAAAACAACACTTGTCAAGATGGTGATAAAAGCTAAAGATTCAAAAGATATTTTATATATCAATTTGTTAAAATATTGTAGGAATGTATTGGATGAAATGCAAAATGAATATGAAATTAACAATAGTGCTAAAGTTGTTATTATTGATGGGTGGGATGCATTGATTCCAGAGGACAGGTTTAGTACATGGCGTCAACTTGTAGATTGGCAAAATAGACACGGTATAAAAGTGATAATAACTTCAAGATATATGGAGGGCGACATTTGGAAGAATGCGGAGGTTCTAAAAATCAATCCTTTATCGCAGAATGAGGCTTTTCATTTTCTTCAATCTATGTCGAATAGTAATTTTACAAATAATGAGGCTATCATAAGTCTTATAAATATTTTTAATACACCGTTTATGCTGAAACTGCTTGTACGGGCAACCAGTCAATTGGGTATTCCATTAGAAGAAGCCACAAGGGAGAATGTTTTATTATCTTTTATATCACGATATTCGGAAGAAGAAAGTTCAGTATTAGAAAGTATTGCTTTTGAGATGATGCAAAAAAATGAAATGGTTATTATGCCAACTGACAGTAGTTATCTAAAGTATCTTAGTGTCTATAAGGAACTAATAATAGAAGAAGGCAGAGTGTCCTTTCAGCATAAAAGTTTTTATGAAATATTTGCAGCAAGGTATATTTTTCGGAAGATATTTAAAGAGGTAAAAGAAACTGAAAAATTTGGTATTGCCATGTGGGATGTATTTGCGAACAATATATGTCCGATAAATATTCTGAATTATGTAAAGTTTTTTATTAAGCACCAAATAAATAGTAATATTTTTTTGGAGCAACTAAATTATAATTTCAACTATATGTTTGAACGTGGAATGCTACTAAATTTACCAAGAGACATTGATGTTTTTAAAGCAATTTCAAATGTTTTTTATGTAATATGGCATATTACTTCTTATGTAAATCGTATATGTTATGGAACATTTAAGCCAGAGTTTTCAAAATGTGGAGAAACAAATTTTGCGTGTTTAATCAATGTGTTCAATAAGATTTATTTTAGTGAAGTATATTTAGATTTTTCCTATACTGATTTTTCTAACATAAAGCTATGGCGTTGCAATCTAGCAAATATGAATTTTAAGAATTCAAAACTGTATCATGCTAATTTTTTGGGGAGTCGCTTAGATGGTGGTGATTTTCAGAAAGCAGACCTTTCAAATAGTATTCTTATTGGAACGGATTTACGGAATGCGAACTTGAAAGATACAATTTTAACTGGTGCAAATGTAGCACAGTGTATGATTTCGGAGAATAGTCTAAAGTATTTTCAACCGTATAAAGCTACATTACGTCACATTGAAAAATTGATTATTTTTATGGAAGATGGAACCATCAAATATTCACTGGACTAATCAAAAGTGTCCGAATATGCGGTACTCTGGGATTACAGCGATTGGTTAGACCCAATGATTATTTTTACATTTGGGGTGGATGTGACCGGAACAATCAGTGAAATGGGAACGAGCCTTTCCACCATGTTGTTCTATATCAATAAATAGCTACATATTAAGTGGATGCTGATTGTGATGAACCACGGCATTCATTTTACTGCATTGTTGAATAATACGGAAGGGGCAAAGGATAAGTGCTTTCTAGAGCTTATGCGGATCATAGAGGAGTATTATGCGTGTATGGGCAAGTGATACAACAACGATATCTATCGGGAACATAGATTGAATATCGCTCTGCACTTTACCATCACGCCAACTATAATAATATGGAATAATCAGGAATGTTTCGGCGGTGCGTTTTTTCTTTTCATATTTTTACCGTGTGGTAAAATAATCAAGAGTAGTAAAGGTTTCCGAATTTTTACTACGTTTTATCAGATAATAATTATAAGAATGGACTTAAATAAGATGGAATATAAAATTGATGACCTAAAGAATATAGCGAAACTACTTACTGGTTTAGGAAATGTCGAACTTCCGGAAAGTATAAAGATTGATGAAACAGCTCTGTATGAATGTTGTTATGATATGGGGTGGGAAACATCAATTTTGGATGAAAGCAATTACAATGTGGAAATTTTAGCTGGATTTTTACGTCAATTGGCTGATGAAGAAAAGCTGATTATGTTTATTGATTACTATTTTAACAAATATATTGAGAATAGAGTGAACGACCTGACTGCAGCAGGTTATAGTATATTTCAGTTAAAAGATAAAATTCTTACTTCATTGAATGCGTTGTGGAGCATTCCAAAGCAGGAATTCGCAATAGACAACAGCAAGTTTTCTTTGAAAGCTGTTAATTTTAAGGAATATGACAAAATGGGGGAAGGTGGATTTTGTACGGTATATCGCTGTTCCACAGATTTGACACGAGTTTATAAAGTTCTTAATTCTGTAGAAAAAGACGATGCAGGTTCAGTACATAGGTTTAAAAGAGAGTATGAAATTATGAGCAAGCAAAATGATAGTGGTTATACTCTTAATGTGTTTGATTATGATTCTCAAGCTCTTATATATTCGATTGAAAAAGCCAGTGTTTCATTAGAAGATTATATTGAAAGAAGAATATTATCTGATGAGGAAAAAAATGAAATAGTGATTAGATGTGCCGAGTGCATGAAATATCTTCATAGCAAAGAAGTAATACATCGAGATTTTCATCCGGGTAATATTTTGATGGGAAATTCAGGAAAATGGATGGTTACCGATTTTGGGTTAGCGAAAGATATTTCCAGTAAATATTCCCATCAAACAACCACTACACATGCAGTTGGACGAGCATGGTTTACAGATCCAACTCAGCTATTTGCTCTTAAAGATGGAAATTATAAAACAGATATGTTTTCACTGGCAAAAACTATTGACTTTATAATGAATGGAAATATGTCAGGATCACCACATAAATATTCTTCTGTTGTTTATAAAGCTACTGCGCCTAATCCAGATAATAGATATGAGAATATTAACGAAATGTATGCGGATTTAGTGGATATTTGCGGTAGGCCAGATTATGAATCCCCAGAAGAAATAGCAGAAAAATTACTTGTAGAATATAAAAAAAGTGGGCGCTTAGATGTGATTCAATTAATTGATCTTTTTAACGGCGATTCTGATGGAACACTGATGTGGCAATTAGCAACTAAATTTGGTCAAGATATTACTGGTCCTTTCATTAATGTAATTGACGTGTCATTTGAGATAGCTTTAAGAGAGATACGAAGAGCTTCAAGTGTAATGCAGGATGGTTTTCACCCTTGGGATGATTATGATTGTATAGCGTATTGGGCGATTGAAGTAATAAAAAATCGAGAAAATAGAAATGATGAGATAAATATTGAAGCAGCAAGAATTGTTGAGTATGTGGCGTCAAGTGTTGGAAGATTTAAAATAAAAAGCGCTTCTAATGCAATGAAGAATAATTCAATGATTGATGGTCATATACGAGCACAATTATCTTACCATGAAGGTTATTAATTACTTATGTAAGTTTGGAGTAGCGGGATAGGAACATTACACATGATTTTTTATAGATTCATGGGCAGGAAGCATATAGATGTAAACTCGCAATTTTTAATACATTTTTATTATGAATGAGAAAGTTAAAATAGAAAGAGTGGAAAAAGATAGAAAGAAAATGAAATAGGAGATAATATGGCTATGAAGGCTAAATATGAGAACGAACTAAGGAGCCTGCAAAGTTGGATTAACAATGTAAATAATGGGCTGGTATCTGGAATGCCTATAGTAATTGATCCAGGCTCAGCAAATAATACATGTTATCAAATTAATACTGTAGCAAATGGAATTGAGGGGGAGTATCCTTTTTATACTAAAGAACTTAAAAATATATCCACAAACCTTTTTAAGAGTCCTGCGTATGGAGCAGTTTCCTTAAATACTACAGCATTTGGAGAATTGTTTATTATTATTCATCATATTGTACAAGAATCAGTTGATATGGCTATTTGGCGTGAGATTCACCCTCGTATTACTGGCATTTGCCAAGGGTTGTTTTGTGATGGGTATTATGATTCGGCAGCAGAAAAAGCAGTCAAAGAGGTGGAGAGTCGATTAAGGGAGCTCTTCCAAATATTAAAGCCGGGAATCACAGTGCCTGCTAAAGTCGGAGACATTATTGGTGCATTGCTTTCAGAGAATGGTGCATACCAGTTTGCCGATTTGTCTACGACAAGTGGTAAAGATTATCGCCGGGGAATCTATTCATTATTCGAAGGGATTTTTGCCGCTTATAGAAATCCATCCGCTCATGAAAATCTTCCATGTACAAAAAGGGAGGCCATGGAGCAGATTATGCTGGCAAGCCAGTTGATGTATGTATTAGATAAGTAATATCTGAATATATTGCAATTGATAAAGGCACCCAGGTATGAGTTTTGGTGTGTTTTTAACAATAACATTATCGCCTACGCTGGTAGTGATAACTTTGGTTTCCAGAGGTGTCTCAGTTTCCGGCAGATACGGACACGGAAAGCCGAGAAAGCCCGTAAATCCGCCATTTTTGGCACTACATAGGTTAGAAATTTACATTATTTCCGTGTGCTTTTGAAGGTATTTTTACATTAGCAAGGGTGCGAACGGTTGTTCTGGGG
>DKXQ01000238.1:0-1642 GCA_002493085.1 Lachnoclostridium sp. UBA7122 | reverse complement strand
TCGGATATTATCACGGAAACTCGAATACAAACACGGAAACTGCTGTACTATCAGGCAAAAGTCGATACTATCAGGCAAAACCCTTATACAAACACGGAAACTGCCTGTGAGTTTTCGTGATAATACGGCAGTTTTGCGTGATAGTTTAGATTTTCATAGCAAAATGAAGGAATCACATCTGATATTTTCTATCACATTTTTTCATTAAACAGATAAGGATTAAAAAATATTCCTGCAACAGAAGTTGAAGATAATGGCGGACAGTGGCATAATAAAAACCATACTTCCATAGAAAGGGGAATTTGTATGGATAAGATTCTGATTGTTGAAGACAGCATGGAACTGTCAGATGCCTTGTGCCGGAACCTGCAGGATGAAGGGTTTTCCGTATCTGCCGCATCCTGCCTTGCGCAGGCACGGAAAATTCTGGACAGCGGGATTGATTTATGCCTGTTGGACTTGAACCTTCCCGATGGGGACGGTTTTACATTCTGCCGTTATCTCAGTGAGAATACAGCGATTCCTATTATACTGCTGACTGTTCGTGACGATGCACAGGACATGGTGCGGGGACTGTCTATCGGAGCGGATGACTATGTGACAAAGCCTTTTCGCATGGATGTTCTTGTGTCAAGGATACGGGCGGTGCTGCGCAGGGTGAGGAACCGGAAGCCGCAGGATGATAACCTCTACTGTGGCGATGTCTGTATCAATAAAAAAGCATCTAAAGTATATAAGAAAGACTGCCCGGTGGAACTGACACCAAATGAATACCAGCTTCTTCTCCTGCTTTTGGAGCATAAGAACCAGACCATTACCCGTGAGCAGATTTTGGAAAAGCTGTGGGATATGGATGGGAACTATGTCAATGACAATACGCTAACCACACTGGTAAAGCGGTTGCGGCAGAAAGTGGAGGATCATCCGCAGATGCCGAAGATGCTCCTGACTGTCCGGGGATTTGGGTATAAGGCGGTGGACTATGAAGGATAAAAAGAAAAGGAGCGGGATTTTAATATGCGGAATTGCGCTTTCAATTTGCCTGTGCTTTCTTGCAGGCGGTACGGTTCTGTATCTGTCAGAAACCTTTGTCAGAAACGGCATTGCGAATATGGCAGGTGCTGTGGGTAGTGCGGCCCCGGAGCAGCTTAGGAGTATCATGCATCTATACAAGGCTGGTGATGGCTTGAGGGATGCGGGGGAGGAAATCTTAAGGCAGTACGGTTATGGGAGGGGTATATATTCTTTTGTCCCGGCATGGTTTGGAGCAGCGGCATATGCCGTTCCTTTCTGTGCCATACTGGCTATGCTACTTTCTTTTGGGTTTTACTGGCGGCATGTGGCGAGGGAAACAGAAAAGCGGACAGTGGCACTTTCCGGTTATCTGGACAGGATCATGGAAGGGCAGTATGACACCCTGATGCAGTATGATACCGGTTCCGCCCTGGAGGACAGCATTTATAAAGCGGTGGTGCTTCTGCGGGAAGAACGGGAACAGGCGCAGAGGGCAAAGAAGAATCTTGCGGATAATATGGCGGATTTATCCCACCAGCTAAAGACTCCGGCAGCATCCATAGGGCTTACCCTTTCACTGATCAAAAAGAGGGCATGGGATGAACTGAAGTGGTAAACTAAAACTGGA
>DKXQ01000122.1:1109-8450 GCA_002493085.1 Lachnoclostridium sp. UBA7122 | reverse complement strand
TGTAAGAACTTTGAAATTGTCATGCCAAAGTCAATATATGACATCATACTTAAAAAGTTGTACAATATATCTAAACTTTCATATACCCAGATAAAGTTACACTATCGCACAAAAATCCTGTACTTGACATAGCAAAGTGTTTTTATTATAATTTTGTCTGACTTAATTAAAACTTCCGGACAATTAGAGGAGTGGAAAAATTTGAATGAGATACTTTCTGTGATTATGCCAATATACAATGAAACAGGAATTTCCATAGGTGTAGAGCGTACTATAAATGTTATGGAAAGTGCGGGAATACCATATGAACTGATTTTAGTAGATGATGGTTCAACAAATGACAGCTGGAACCAGATAACAGACCTCGCCAGACAGTATGAAACTATAACTGCTATTGCCCTGAGCCGTAACTTTGGAAAAGAGCGGGCTCTGTGCGCTGGGCTTGATGAGGCTATAGGCGGATGCTGCCTCTGTATAGATTCAGATATGCAGCATCCGCCAGAAGTGATACCAGAAATGTACAATATCTGGAAAACAGGAGAATATGAAGTAATAGAAGGAATCAAAAATGCAAGGATTAAAGAAAACCCGGTTTACCGTATCTGTGCAAAAAGTTTTTATTCTTTTTTGAAAAAAATGTCCGGAATTGATTTGCAGAACGCATCTGATTACCGTTTACTGGACAGAAAAGCACTTGAGGCCTGGCGTTCCATGCCAGAGAAAGAAACTTTTTTCAGAGGTATGTCTTCCTGGATTGGCTTCCGCCGGACACAAGTGTATTTTGATGTTTCGGAGAGAACAATTGGAAAATCAAAGTGGTCTTTTAAAAATCTTGCTGCTCTTGCAATAAATGCCATTACGTCCTATTCTTCTGTTCCACTGTATTTTGCTTCTGGTTTTGGCGTATTATTTCTGTTGTTTTCTTTCATTATGCTTATACAGACAGTTTATATGAAAATAAATGGGTATGCACAGAGTGGTTTTACTACAGTGATTATTTTACAACTGATTATCGGGACAGTTACAATGATTAATATTGGCATTATCGGAATTTACATTAAAAAAATATATGAAGAAACAAAAAACCGTCCCCGCTATATTATAAGACAAATAGTAAAGAGAAGGAGAAATGATAATGGATGTAATGAATAATTTTTTTTGTCTCCTGGCAGTTGTTATCTGCTTAGTATGTGTATTTTTTCTCTTTACCAGAAAGCAGGAAAGAAAAGATGTTGCAATATCTGATGGAATGGCCATGTCTGGCCGGACATATATTATTCTCCTTGCAATAACTGCTATTGTTGCGGCTGCTGTGCGTATCTTCCAGCTTGGTTCTGTGCCAGGAGGTTTTAACCAGGATGGGGCCATGGCAGCAGTAGATGCAAAAGCACTTGCCAGCTATGGAACAGACCGCTATGGCATGCGGCTTCCTGTCCACCTGACTGCATGGGGTTATGGCCAGATGAGCGCACTGCTTTCTTACCTGCTTGTTCCATTTATCAAGCTGTTTGGATTTTCCCCTCTGGTGCTGCGTATGCCGCAACTGTTAGCCAGCATTGCCGGACTTGTCTGTCTTTATCTTTTTATCCGTGATGTATTTGGAAAAAATATGGCTCTAGTTGTACTGATGTTTGCAGCAATAAACCCATGGCACATTTTACAGAGCAGATGGATTCTGGACTGTAATCTGTATCCTCATTTTTTTGTTATTGGAATATACTTCCTATATAAAGGACTTTATAAACGGCTGTATTTATTTTTATCAATGGTTTTTTTCGGGCTTTGTATGTACTGTTATGGTATTTCAATTTATACAATGCCTGTCTTTTTGCTTATGGCATGTATATATCTTATGCTGGCAAAAAAAATAAATCTTGCAGATACGCTGCTGTGTGCACTAATATATTTGCTTATAGCCGGACCATTTATACTTGTTATGATGATTAATTTCTTCCAGTGGGATACTATTGAGACACCACTGTTTACACTGCCTTACTTCCCAGACAGCGTAAGGTCAAATGATATTTTGTTTTTCTCTGGGAACATTGCCAGCCAGCTTGTGCAAAACTTTAAATCACTTATGAATGTTACGCTTTTACAGGTTAAAGACCTTCCATGGAATGACATACAGGGCTTTGGCACAATGTATCTGTTCTCAATGCCTTTTACATTGCTGGGAATTATTGTGCTGTTTAAGCGGCACAGGAAAAACCCTGGAGCAATACTTGCTTTTTTCTTTTTACTTACAGGTATTGCCTGCGGACTGCTGACCAATGGCGTAAATATAAACAGAATTAATATTATATACTACCCAATTATTATTTTTACAGGAATTGGCCTGTATGAAACCGTTTGCTGGTTTTCCATTTCAAAATGGTGTCTGCTTGAAAGCTATATGCTGGTATTCTGTATGTTTACTAATGTATACTTCACTTCTTATGCAGAAGAAATCAGAGGACATTTTCATGGAGAATTTGGCAGTGCATTAGAATCAGTAGCAGATGCAGATGTGGACAGATATTATATAACAGCATATTATGATTCTATGGATTTAACAGAGATTTTATTACTGTTCTACCACCAGATAGATGCAGAATATTTCCAGGGCAAAAAAGATACAGGAGAACTTCCTTTTAAAGAGAAATATATTATTAGTAATATGCAATATATAAATGCAGACCCGTCTGAAAATGCGGCATATGTTGTATCAGCAGAAGAACTGGGATATTTTAATACAGATTTATATAATATGCGGCAATTTGGAAATTATTATGCACTTACGCCAAAATAACAGAAATTACAGACACTTGACAATTCCATGTTTCCTTTGTAAAATATTGCTTGTACTACATAAACAATAGATTAATTTTTGAATGGAGTGATTATTTGGATTCTGGTGACGCGTCGAAGATAGCAATATTATTTGTACTGCTACTTCTCTCTGCTTTCTTTTCATCAGCAGAGACATGTCTGACAACTGTAAACAAAATGCGCTTAAAATCTATGGCAGATGAAAATGTTAAAAATGCTGTACTGGTTCTTAAGCTTGTTGAAAATCCGACTAAGCTTTTAAGCACAATTCTTATTGGCAACAATATAGTGAACCTGTCTGCATCTTCGCTTACTACAACTTTTGCTATAGGACTGGCTAAGAAAGCCGGGCTTGCAACAATGGAAAGCATTATTACAGGGGCTGCTACTGGCATACTTACAATACTTGTAATTATCTTTGGTGAAATAATTCCAAAGTCATTTGCATCAATGAACAGTGAAAAAATGTCACTGATATATGCAAAGCCTGTATATATGCTGACTAATATACTTTACCCGCTTTCTTTTATATTTGACAAACTTTCCAATGGGCTTCTTAAGCTGTTACACATTAATAATACTGAACGTCCTGCGATAACAGAGAATGAACTTCGTACAATTCTTGATTTAAGCCACGAAGAAGGTGTTATTGAAACAGTAGAAAGAAAAATGATTACAAATGTTGTAGATTTTGGTGATTCTCTTGCAAAAGATGTTATGGTGCCTAAAATGGATGTACAATTTGCCAGTGTAGACCTGTCATATGATGAGCTTATAGGATGTTATTCCAAAGAAAAATATTCGCGTATGCCTGTATACAATGACAGCCGTGATAATATACTTGGAATAGTAAACCTTAAAGATGTCTTTTTCTATCATGGTTCTAAAGAAGATTTTCATATTACAGATGTAATGAGGGGAGCCTACTTTACTTATGAATATAAAAAAATTTCGGAACTGTTTTTTGAAATGAAAAGGGATTCTATTACAATGGCAGTTGTCCTTGATGAATATGGTTCAACATCAGGCATACTTACCATGGAAGATTTAATTGAAGAAATAGTTGGCGATATACGTGATGAATATGACGCAAATGAAGAAGATGATATTACAAAAATAGACGATGAAAATTATATTCTGCTTGGCATAGCCAAGCTTGATGATATTGATGAAACATTGGGGATAGAAATACATTCTGAAGAATATGATTCTATAGCTGGCCATATAATTAACCTGCTTGGGCATTTTCCATGTGCAGGTGAATCTGTTACAGATGAATTTGCCAAATATACTGTTATTGAATCATCCAAGAACCATATAGACAAAGTAAGCCTCCATCTGTTTCCAAAAGAAGATGATGAAGATACCAGTGAAAAATATAAAAACAAAGAAGATTTTGAAAATTAGGATTTTGAACAAAGCGGATAAGCCCGCTTTGTTTTTTTAAATATTGTCTGGTTTACATTCTTCAAATACACATTTTGAAATTTTTACGCTGACAGACTTATCAACTGCACCACCACTGTATTCAGACACACATCTTCTGAATATACAGTTATTTATAGCTCCTCTCTTTCCATATATCTGTACACCTGCACCGCTTTTTGCCCGGCAGTTTACAAATACACATCTGTCAATAGTCCCTCCCTGGCTGTATATAGCCCCTTTCTGGCAAAAATTAAATATACAGTCAGATATTACAGGCTGGTATGCATTATAGACTGCACGTCCGCCACTCATATTCCTGAAAAGGGATTTTGCAATATTTATCCTTGTTCTCAATATATTTATTCCGCCAGTTTTTAACATTCCATCCAGCTCACAGTGGTATATATTACATTCCTTAGCATTGTCAAGATAAATCATATCGCCACTGTCAAGATGGTTAGAAATGATTTTTGCATTTTTCATTAAGAGCTGCCCACTGCAGTTTAAAGGATAGTTAAGGTAAATATTTGCATTTTCTATAACAAGCTTTCCTGTATTTTCAACTGATACAGGGCAATCTATTATTGTAGATATGCCAATATGGCACACATCCTTTATTATTAGTGGCTTTTTGGACACAATATGCTGTACTATCCCGGCTCCTGAAGGATGGCAGTCGGAATACTTTAAATTGCCAGTGCTTCCCTCCATTTCCCCTGAATAGTAAACTGCTGCACCATAATCTGCCACATTACACCTCGTAAAGCTACATTCTGAAATAACAGTGCCGCTTACTCCATAAACAGCCCCGCCACGTTTTGCTTCACAGTCATAAAAATTGCACCCTGTAATACTGGCACTGCCTCCTCTTACCATAACTGCACCTCCATCTTCTGGAGAGTAACAGTTGGAAAAGCCTGTATCTGTAATTTTAAGTTCCTTTCCCCAGAAGCGCACAGCTGCACCTCTTGTAGTATTATATATATTAGAATTTTTTATAGTTACAGTACCTTCTTCTGCCCTTATAAACATGCCATAATTAC
Organism: Lachnoclostridium sp. UBA7122; assembly: GCA_002493085.1. Classification (GTDB taxonomy): domain Bacteria; phylum Bacillota; class Clostridia; order Lachnospirales; family Lachnospiraceae; genus Butyribacter. The sequence continues at coordinate 3,168 of DKXQ01000122.1, read as the reverse complement.
GGCAGTCTGCTTCTACAGAAGATAGTTCTGCCCTGCTGCCAGGTTTGTGCAGGTTTATACATGCCCTGTGGCTGCCAGACTTGCGTATAATCTTGGAATTGTTTATAAACAGATGTCCGCCATTAAGTGATATATTGCCAAATATCCTTATAACAGCATTATCTATTACAAGGCTCATGCCATCTTTTAAAACTATGTCTTCATAAATGTTGCATCTGTCAATAAGCCTGAAACACTTTTTATCATCAAGTATTGTCTGTGTAAACTCAGCCGTTTCAGTAATCTGCATTATGTAGTATTTTAAATCTGATATTTCAAGCCCACTGATTCTTTCCTCAATAATGGCTGCAAACCTCTGGCACTCTTCTATATTTTCTTCATATGCATACTCAATAAACCTCTGCAGCAGGGACAGTCTGTCTCTTGGGACACCAAAAAGTTTTGCAAAAAGCTCTACTGATTTTTTACTGTCATCTGCTATGCCGCTATCACTTAAAGATACATTAACTAAGTCCATTATAAGAAAGGCACATTCCCTGCCTGTTTTAAGATAGGAAAGCAGATAATCTACAACTGACGCATTGTCCCTTGACTTTCTCATCGCCCACGCTATATCAGGAGATTCAAGCTTGAGACCTGCTTTAAGAAGACGTTCTAACTCAAAATTATTCAGAGGTGCTGTGTTTTTATTAACCTGTGCCTGTAAAATAATAGCTGCACCATACATAATTTTGAAATCTTTTGGCATAGTGCACAAAGGATGCTCTGGGGTCATCCACAATTTTCTTCTCATGTTAAACTTTGTAAGAATATCTAAAATCACACTAACTCCCTCCACTAACGCATTTCCAGTTCAAAATCATCTTCATATACATTAAATATTTCTGTTCCTGGCGGAACACATCTGTTACATTCGCATCTGCTTACGAACTGTCCAAACTTCTGGTATTTAAAATAAACTGCGGGGCCTAAGTAAGCTGCCCTGCATCTGTTAAAACTGCAGTTTTCAATCTTTACACTGCCAATAGATTCAGACTGTACAGCTCCGCCATAATCTGCTGAAGCGTCATTAAAGCTGCAGTGTGACATAACCATTTTAGCAGGACCTGAAAGAGCAACAGCACCTGAATCATTATTATAAAATGCTGTATTCTTTATAAGAAATGAAAGTCCGTTAAAGTTTATTGCACGCTCTTCTGCTGTATTTCTGATTTCACTTCCTGTTATAATAAGCCTGCCTGCCTCTTGTTTTAGAAAACCACAATTTTTTCCACAGTCAATAAATGAATTTTGTATATTGGCTACAGCTATCTCTTTAAAATCCATCCAGTATGGTTCTGCACATTCCTCCACTTTTATCCTGGCCTCATGTAATCTGACCCGTCCGCCGGCAGTCTTTACTGAACCCTTTATAGTAACGTCTGCACCATTAATTAACAGAGAGCCTCCGCGCTCTATTGTTATATCACCATCTATCTGCACAGGTTTATCTAATATAACTGTCTGGCCTGGCTGTATTTGAATATTGTTATAATGTTCCTTCATATCAAACTCGGGGAAAAAATATACAAGAATTTTATAGCTTATATCATAGCCTTCATTCTGGAACTCTCTGTAACATTTTACTGCAGCTTCTACATCTTTTTCCTGCGCAGCTTTATTAAACTTTTCAAAAAAACTGCACTCTGCATCTGAAAACCTGAAAACTTTCAGATAATTGCCAAGAATACCTTTGCAATAATCCTGTGACCATAAAGAAAGCCTGTATAACTTATATATATCAGCCATAAAACAATACTGGGTCTCTTTGCTGTTAATCTTTTTAAAAAACTCTGCAATCCTGAAGTCAAAATAATTATTTATATCAATAATTATATTATTTCTGCTTTTTTGTGAAATACATATGCTGTCAAGCATTGCTTCAAAACAGGACTGTAGTTCTGTAACAGCTTTTAAATTACCAACAGCCATTACTCCAAGCCCATAACAATAAAAGTACTTAAAGCTTTCATCCTTGTCTGACATTGGATGGCTTTTATATTCAAGTTCACTTTGGCGT
>DKXQ01000122.1:475-805 GCA_002493085.1 Lachnoclostridium sp. UBA7122 | reverse complement strand
TTCAAGTTCACTTTGGCGTTTTTTTAAGTATTCCAGAATATCCATTTATATCACCACCTGCTTGATTTCTTAATACCGCTTCTTCTGGCTTTCTACATATTTTTTTATCGTTTCACTACATATATCCATATCTGTTGAAACAAAATAGCTTCTGGTCCATAAACTTGGCATCTTAGACAATATGCTAAATTCTTCTCTTAAAGCCCTGCTTGTGTATCCCTTTATATGGCGCATAATATCTGATGGACTTAATGCAGGCGGACAGCTTAAAAACATATGTGCATGGTCTCTATTACATTCAACTGTAATAATTTCAATTTCTAACTCCTT
>DKXQ01000122.1:0-167 GCA_002493085.1 Lachnoclostridium sp. UBA7122 | reverse complement strand
ATTTCAATTTCTAACTCCTTACATTTAATTTTAACCAGTTCTTTAAACCGCTCTTCTACATTTGCTATCAGAAAAATTTTTCTTCTGTATCTGGGACAGAATACAAAATGATAATTTATTAAAGACATAGTTGTCTTTGTATATCTATAATTATTTTTCATATATAT
>DKXQ01000180.1:1847-2707 GCA_002493085.1 Lachnoclostridium sp. UBA7122 | reverse complement strand
ATAAATAAAGGTATTGACATAATGGGTTTAATACATTAAACTTAAAATACATTTAAAAAGTGTAATTAAAATAGCATGGAGGTATAACTATGAAAAATTTTGTAAAAAAACTGGTAGTCCTGATAACTACATTCAGCATTCTGGCGGTAATGTCCACTATACCAGTGCAGGCAGGTGCAAAAAGCACTTACTGGCTGACAGGTATATCAAAACAAGCTGGCGGCAATATGAGGATGTACTATAAGGGAAACACAATCACATTACAGGGCAAAATCAAAAGGTCTGATTCAATAGACACAGTAAGTGATGCAGCAGAAAAAAAATCTTCCTATAAACTAAAAGTAGCAAAGAACTGTAAAGTACATTTGATTGAAGCTGAAAACGACCAGATAGTAACATATGCACAGTGGGCAAAAAATGATGGCTATAAGGATACTGTAGATAAAAAAGGCAAAGGTAAAGAAGCCACATTTATATCAGCTACTTTTAAAGTTAAAGGCAAAAAAATTGTAGAAATCTCATTCTCTGCATAAGACATACAGCACCCGTAAAAAGGTGCTGTAAATATTTTTTAGTTCCCCTGGAATTTTGATTCACAATATACACATCTGTATATCCTGTTTTCCTTGTCAGTAAGTTTGAACTTATGCGGGATTTCCTGTTCTATAGAAGTAATGCATCTTGGATTCCTGCATTTTATTATATTGGTCACAGTTTCTGGAAGCTCTAAAGACTCCTTAGAAACAATATGGTTATCCTTTATTATATTTATGGTAATATTGTGGTCAAGTACCCCAAGCACATTAAGGTCAATCTTAAGCGGGCCTTCAATTTTAATAATATCTTTTTTTCCCATTTTA
>DKXQ01000180.1:520-1534 GCA_002493085.1 Lachnoclostridium sp. UBA7122 | reverse complement strand
AGATATTCATATATCTTCATTGCACCGCCCGCATGTATATGGTCAATAACTACACCTTCATTTAATCCGCTTATATTTAGCATACTAAACTCCTCCTTTTTTATCTAGCCCAAGCAAAGTCAATATAAGAGCCATACGGATATAAACGCCAAACTTTGCCTGCTTAAAATATACAGCACGCGGGTCATTGTCCACTTCAGATGCAATCTCATTTACACGTGGAAGCGGATGCAGTACATACATGTCTTTTTTTGCATACTTCATCTTGTCCGCATCAAGTATAAAACTGTCTTTTAAACGTATATAATCCTCTTCATTAAAAAAGCGTTCTCTCTGTACACGTGTCATATACAGTATGTCCAGTCCAGGCATATATTTTTCAAGTTCATTTGTTTCAGTATAATATATATTGCCTGCGTTTAGCACTTCCTTGCGCAGATAGTCAGGTATTTTCAGTTCATTTGGTGAGATAAGTATAAACCGTACATTATGGTAACGTACCATCGCATTTATCAGTGAATGTACTGTCCTTCCAAACTTGAGGTCTCCACACATTCCTATTGTAAGATTGTCAAGACGTCCTGTTAATTCCCTTATAGTAAAAAGGTCAGTAAGAGTCTGTGTAGGGTGGTTGTGTCCGCCATCACCAGCATTAATAACAGGAATTCCAGAATGCATGGCGGCAACAGTTGGTGCACCTTCCTTTGGGTGGCGCATAGCACATATATCTGCATATGATGATATAATTCTTATCGTATCTGCAACACTCTCACCCTTTGCGGCAGAACTTGAATCAGCCGAAGAAAAACCAAGCACTTTACCGCCTAAGTTCAGCATTGCTGCTTCAAAACTAAGGCGTGTCCGCGTACTTGGTTCATAAAATAAAGTAGCCAGTTTCTTCCCATCACATATATGTGAATATTTTTCAGGAGCTTTCATAATTGATTGTGCAAGATTAAGCATTTCTTCGAGTTCGCTAACAGATAAATCTAGTGGACTTATTAGATGTCTCAT
>DKXQ01000180.1:0-237 GCA_002493085.1 Lachnoclostridium sp. UBA7122 | reverse complement strand
TAGTGGACTTATTAGATGTCTCATGGCAACCTCCTTACAAAATTCAAGCTGTAAAACCACACTGCCTTCAGGCATATGGATACACAACGTCTATTATAGTTATTATAAATATTAATTGCTGTTCATTTTTATAATTTTACTACAACATCTAATAGTAATCAAGGAAATTTTCTGATAACATAAAGTTAAAGTTATATAAATATCTGTACAGTTGTTTTTGTTACTTTTGAAAGGACA
>DKXQ01000018.1:6625-39062 GCA_002493085.1 Lachnoclostridium sp. UBA7122 | reverse complement strand
TTATGCACCACTGCGTGCTTCATCTAAGCGGAAGCGGGCTGCCGGCTGGAAAAATTTTGAAACCGCCAGAGCCATATAACCAACCAAAACTATACAACCAAAGCCATATAAGTTTACTGGCTTACTGCCTTATCTTTATATGTGTTTCCCTTAGCTGCTGTTCTGTAACTGTATTTGGTGCGCCACACATAAGGTCCTGTGCGTTGCCATTCATCGGAAATGGTATTACTTCACGTATATTCTCCTCATTAAGCAGCAGCATAACCATCCTGTCTATACCTGGCGCCATTCCTGCATGTGGTGGTGCGCCAAACTGGAACGCATTATAGAGTGCACCGAATTTTTCTTTTAAATCTTCTTCTGTATATCCTGCTATTTCAAACGCTTTAACCATAATATCCAGATTGTGGTTACGTACTGCACCTGATGAAAGTTCAGTGCCATTGCATACAATGTCATACTGGTATGCAAGAATCTCTGAAGGCTCTTTTTCATCCAGTGCCTCAAGCCCGCCTTGTGGCATTGAAAATGGATTGTGTGTAAAAATGTATTTTTTCTGTTCTTTGTCATATTCATACATTGGAAAATCATTTATATAGCAGAAACGGTATGCATTTTTTTCAACCAGCTCCAGACGTTCACCCAGTTCTGTTCTGATCTGTCCTGCATATAATGCTGCAAGTTCTTCCCTGTCTGCTATAAAGAAAATAGTATCTCCTGTTTCAAGACCAGCTATCTGTGCAATTTCCTCTTTCATATCATCTGGTATAAACTTGTCAATTGGTCCTTTATAGGTTTTATCTTCTTTTACTTCAAGGTATCCTAATCCTCCCATGCCTATTGACTGTGCAAATTTCAGCAGTTTTTCATGGAATCCTTTTGACATATCTGCATGGACTTTTATAGCGCGCACTGTCTTTCCATGGAAAGGTTTAAATGTGCAGCGCTGGAAGAAGTCTGTCACATCCACGATACGCAGCGGGTTTCTTAAATCAGGCTTATCTGTTCCATATTCAAGCATCGCCTGTTTATAACTTATAACAGGATAAGGTGCTTTAGTCACTTCTGCTCCTTCTGGTGCAAACTTTTCAAATGTAGCTGTTAAAACTTCCTCTCCTGTCTTAAATACATCTTCCTGTGTTGCAAAAGCCATTTCAAAGTCAAGCTGGTAAAATTCTCCTGGTGAACGGTCAGCACGTGCATCCTCATCACGGAAGCATGGCGCTATCTGGAAGTACTTATCAAATCCTGCTACCATAAGTAACTGCTTATACTGCTGTGGTGCCTGTGGAAGGGCATAGAACTTTCCTTTAAACTTACGTGAAGGGACTATATAATCCCTTGCGCCTTCAGGTGATGAAGCACACAAAATTGGTGTCTGTATTTCCAAAAATCCCATATCTGTCATTTTCTGCCTTAAAAAGCTTATAACTTTTGAACGGAATACCATATTGTCACGTACCTTCTGGTTACGCAGGTCAAGATAGCGGTACTTAAGACGCACATCTTCCCTTGTCTCCTTTGAAGTAATTATTTCAAATGGAAGCTGCCTGTACACCCTGCCAAGTATCTCTGTCTTATGGGCTTCAAGTTCAATCGTTCCTGTAGGTATCTTAGGGTTGTATGTTTCTTTATCACGGTGTTCTATAACACCCTCAATACTTATACAGTCTTCTTTGCTTATGCCGTCAAGAAGCGAAGTATCACGCATTACAACCTGCATCACGCCATACATATCCCTTAAATCAATAAAAGACACGCCACCATGGTCACGGATGTTTTCAACCCATCCTGCAAGTTTAATACTCCTTCCAACATCACTTTCACTTATATTATCAAGTGTAACATCACGGTAAATATTTGCTATACTCATTATTTCTTTTTCCTTCCTTATACTATTTTCTTGCATTTGCCACTTTCCATCTGAAGTTTCCAGCCTTAGCCCATAATTAATCTGCACTGCTGGCTGTTTCTGTACTGTTTTCCTGTGCAACGTCTTTTGATGTCATAAATTTGCTTATAACATTTACAATTCCGTCTTCATCATTAGACGCTGTAACATAATCAGCCATTTCTTTTACTTCCTTCTGTGCATTGCCCATTGCAACGCCCATTCCTGCATACCGCAGCATTGGCAGGTCATTATAACTGTCACCTATGCAGATTACTTTTTCACGCTGTATATCAAGGTGTTTTGCAAGTTTTTCAACTGCAACTCCTTTATCTACATATCTTGGAAGCAGTTCAACATAATATGGGTCAGACCTGAATACATTAAGCCGGTCTCCAAATTCCCTGTCCATAATCTTTTCAACTTCTGCCATATGCTCAGGTGTACCACTTAAAAGAAACTTATTAAATGGAAAGTCCACTGCTTTTATAAAATCGCTGGCTTCGCGTATTGTGACATCACAGGCTTTTGCGTCAATTTCCAGATATTCATTCAGGCCATTGCCTGATATCATTTCTTTTGTATTGTCATTGTAAACTACTATTGCAGTACCAGCTTTTTTAGCAGCTTCAAACACTGGCCTGATAAGCTCTGGCTGCACCATCTGGTTATATATGCACTCTCCTGTTTTACAGTTTACTACAGTAGTTCCATTATAAGCGATAACATAGCCGCCATACTGTCCAAGTGCAATATTTGATGCAGTCTTTCTTATGCCTGCGATAGAGCGTCCTGATGCAATGGCAACTACTTTGCCACGCTTCTGCGCTTCAATTATAGCTTCTCTTGTGTTATCTGATATCTGTTTATCTGAGCCGGCAAGTGTCCCGTCCACATCAAGCACAAGCATATCGTAATTGTCGCCTTCTGGTTCTTCAATTCCTCTGACTTTGCGGAATATCTTCATAAATTCTTTACCTGTAATTGTCTCATGTTCAATAAGGAAGTCCGCAAGACTGTCAAGTGCATCCCTGTTGCCTGACAAAAGCTTTTCTGCCTTAGTATAACACTCTTTAAGAATCCTCATGACCTCCTGGTCTATCTCAGCCTCTGTTGCATCGCCACAGTTTAATACAGTACGGCCATCAAGATATTTGCCCTCCACTGACTCAAGGCCAATCATTCCGAACTTTTCAGTCATTCCATACTGTGTTACCATAGCTCTTGCAAGCTGTGTAGCCTTTTCTATATCATTGGAAGCGCCTGTTGTTATAGAATTAAATACAAGCTGTTCTGCTGCCCTGCCGCCAAAAAGAGTTACAATACGTGTAAGTATTTCTTCTTTGCTCATAAGATACTTTTCTTCCTCTGGCACTTGCATTACATAGCCAAGCGAACCCATTGTCCTTGGCACAATCGTAATCTTCTGGACAGGCTCGGCATCCTTTTGCAGCGCTGTGACAAGCGCATGCCCGACTTCATGATATGCGACAATTCTCTTCTCCTCTTTGCCGAGTATCCTGTCTTTCTTCTCCTTGCCAGCTATTACCACTTCCACAGCCTCAAATAAGTCAGACTGGCTGACAGCTTTTCTTCCTGCCCTTACTGCCATAATGGCGGCTTCATTAATCATATTTGCAAGGTCTGAGCCAACAGCACCGCTTGTAGCAAGCGCAATTGCATCAAAATCAACAGAGTCATCCATAAGTACATCTTTAGCATGTACTTTAAGCACATCAACCCTGCCTTTAAGGTCAGGTTTTTCTACAATTATCCTTCTGTCAAAACGCCCTGGCCTTAAAAGCGCTTTGTCAAGTACTTCAGGCCTGTTCGTAGCTCCAAGTATTACAAGGCCTTTTGAACTGTCAAAACCATCCATTTCAGATAAAAGCTGGTTTAATGTCTGCTCACGCTCGTCATTGCCACCTCCGTACTGTGTATCACGGCTCTTTCCAACTGCATCAATTTCGTCAATAAATATAATACATGGTGCCATTGACTGTGCCTGTTTAAATAAGTCCCTGACCCTTGATGCGCCAACACCTACAAACATTTCAACAAAGTCTGAACCTGACAGTGAAAAAAATGGCACACCTGCTTCTCCCGCAACTGCTTTTGCAAGCAAAGTCTTGCCAGTTCCCGGAGGTCCGACCAGAAGTGCACCTTTTGGGAGCTTTGCACCTATATCAGAATATTTCTGTGGATTGTGCAGGAAGTCAACAAGCTCAGTAAGCGACTCCATAGCCTCCTCCTGTCCTGCAACATTTTTAAATGTAACTCCTGTTTCCTTCTGTACATACATCTTAGCAGTGCTTTTGCCAACGCCCATAACACCACCTGAACCTTTAGACATCATGCGGAATATGAAAAACAGTCCTCCCCACAAAAGCAGTATAGGCAGCAGCGTTGTAACTACCATATATAAAATGCTGGATGTGCCATTGGATATTTCCTTTGAGAACCTGATTCCTGCATTATCCAGCCTGTCTACAAGGTTATAATCCATTGATATAACGCCTGTATAATAAGTAATCTCATAAAGTGTACTTCCCTGTGACACAGGCACTATCTTAATTCTGTCTGCAGAAAGGATTACTTCCTTTACTTGTCCGTCTTCAAGCATCTTTATAAACTGGTCATAAGTTATCTCTCTATTTGATGCTTTTTCCACCTGGCTGTTCATAAATGAAAAAATAAGAAACATACCAAGTGCAATTGCAAGGCATATTATTATGTTTTTCCTGTTCTGGTTTTTCCTGGGGTCCTGCCGGTTATTATTATTTTCCAACTCTTCGCCTCCTATATTTCCCTTATAGATAATTATAATACTTACACATTATAAAGCTAGCTTTGAGATAAATCAATACATTATGCTGTGAATTATGTCTGAAATTTATAAAAAAATGATTGAACATAGCATAGCTTATAGGGTATAATAAAAAATATTGCTAAAAACAGAATATAAGGAGGAGGATTAAATGGCAGTAAAATACGTGTTTGTTACCGGAGGCGTTGTATCAGGCCTTGGCAAAGGGATAACAGCCGCTTCACTTGGCAGGCTGCTAAAAATGCGTGGCTACAGTGTTACAATGCAGAAGTTTGACCCATATATAAATATTGACCCAGGTACAATGAACCCTGTACAGCATGGCGAGGTATTTGTTACAGATGATGGTGCAGAAACAGACCTTGACCTTGGCCACTATGAACGCTTTATTGATGAAAGCCTTACAAAACAGTCCAATGTAACTACAGGCAAAGTATACTGGTCTGTACTAAATAAAGAGCGCCGTGGTGTTTATGGCGGAGGTACTGTACAGGTCATTCCGCATATTACAAATGAAATAAAAAGCCGTTTTTACCGTAACGATGGCTATAAAGAAACACAGATTGCCATTATTGAGGTGGGCGGGACTGTCGGGGATATAGAAAGCCAGCCTTTCCTTGAGTCAATACGCCAGTTCCAGCATGATATTGGATATGAAAATGCTATCCTTATACATGTTACCCTGATTCCCTATCTTCATGCATCAGGTGAGATGAAAACCAAACCTACACAGGCAAGTGTTAAAGAACTGCAGGGCATGGGCATAAGGCCAGATATTATTGTATGCCGTACTGAACATGAACTTGAACAGAGCATTAAAGATAAAATTGCGCTTTTCTGCAATGTCCCGACAAAGTGCGTACTCCAGAATCTCGATGTGGAAACCCTTTATGAAGCACCCCTTGCAATGGAAAAAGAACATCTTGCAGATGTTGTGTGTGAAAAACTGCACCTTGCCTGTCCTGAACCTGATATTACAGAATGGCAGACAATGGTTGACAATATCAAGCACCTTGACAAAGATGTGACTGTAGCGCTTGTCGGCAAGTACACATCACTCCATGATGCATATATCAGCGTGGTAGAAGCTTTAAAACATGGCGGATTTGCCCATAAATGCAATGTAAATATAAAATGGATACCTTCAGAAGAACTAAACCCTGAAAACGTTGCAGACGTACTTAGTGATGTAAGCGGGATACTTGTGCCTGGGGGATTCGGGGACCGTGGCATGGATGGAAAGCTGACAGCCATACAGTACGCCCGTGAAAATAATATCCCATTTCTTGGGCTATGCCTTGGCATGCAGCTTGCAATAATTGAATTTGCAAGGCATGTAGTTGGTTTTAATGATGCGCACAGCATAGAGCTTGACCCGCAGACTACACACCCTGTAATACACTTAATGCCTGAACAGGATGGCATAGAAGATATCGGTGGCACATTAAGGCTTGGTTCATATCCCTGTGTCCTTGACCACTCTTCAAAATCATATGCACTGTATGGCCAGGATACAATCCATGAAAGACACAGGCACCGCTATGAAGTCAATAATTACTACCGTGATGAACTTGTCAAAAATGGCCTTCTGCTTTCAGGGCTTTCACCTGACGGCCGTATCGTAGAGATGTGTGAACTGCCAGACCATCCATGGTTTATCGCAACACAGGCACATCCTGAATTTAAATCACGTCCAAACAGGCCACATCCGCTATTTAAAGGTTTTATAGAGGCATCTCTTGAATACCAGGATAGGCACAAAAATAATATTTCTTAAAGAAAGGCAAAATAATTTATGCGAAAACGTAAAAACTTTATTCTTCCAGCTTTAACATCATTAGTACTTATATCATGCGTTATATTTACACTTTGCGTTTATAACCGCTCAAATAATGCAAAAGCCCTGACAGAAAGTGAAAGCATGGCAGCAGATGACGGGGCATCCAGTGGCATAACAGGGTCTGGCAGTGCAGCAGGACCTGACAGCGTAACAGAGCCTGGCAGTGCAACGTCAGACAGTATAACAGAATCTGGAAACACAGAAGATAATAATATCCAGAATGTTTCATCCAGTTCTTCAGAAGAAATGCGCGGCATATGGATTTCTTTCCTTGATTTCAGCAGTAAAGGCTATACAAGGGCATCCTTTACAAAGCATATAAAAACTATGTTTAACCAGTGCCAGAAAGACAACTTTAACACAGTATTTGTCCATGTAAGAATGTTCTCTGATGCAATGTACAACTCTGAATACTTCCCATGGTCACAGTACGCATCAGGCAAAATTGGCAGAAGCCCGGGATTTAACCCGCTTTCTATTATGGTAACTGAAGCACATAGCCGTGGTTTAAAAATTCATGCATGGATTAATCCGTACCGGATTACAAAAGGCACTACAAGTAATTCAGCACTTGCAAAATCCTCATATGCATACAAATGGCGCAACTCCAAATCACCTTCCCTCAGACGCAATGTATTAAATTATGGCGGCCAGTTATACTTTAACCCATCCCGTCCAACAGTACAAAACCTTATAACAAACGGGGTAAAAGAAATAGTGAGGGATTATGATGTTGACGGAATACACTTTGATGACTATTTCTATCCTTATCTGGGCACAGATTATAAAAAGAACTTTGATGCACAGGAATATAATTCCTACGTAAAAAAATGCCGCAATAACGGTGAAGATGCAAAAAGCATAGTAGCATGGAGACGGAATAACGTTTCAGCTCTTGTAAAAAAAGTATACTCTGCTGTTAAAAATATAGATTCCAGCTGCATATTCGGGATAAGCCCTGCTGGCAATATCAGCAACCTGTATCTTAAAAACAACTACTACTGTGATGTCAAAAAATGGATGGGCAATGCCGGATACATTGATTACATATGCCCACAGATTTACTGGTCATTTAAACACCCATCCTGTCCATATAAAAAAGCATTAAACGAATGGATAGATATAGAAAGGCATAAAAGTGTAAAACTCTATACTGGCCTTGCAGCATACAGGGCTGGAATAAGCAGTAAAGAAGCTGCGCTTATTGGGGATAAAAGCTGGGCTAAAAGCAATACAATATTAAAACGTGAAATAATATATGCTAGAAATACAGAAGAAGTAGATGGTTTTATATTCTTTGACTATGCAGACCTTAAAAGACGTTCCGCACGCAAAGAAATAAATAATGCAATTAAACTCTTTACATAAACTGAAAGCACGGATGTATCCTGCATCCGTGCTATTTATATTATAATCCATTACTTATTGAGTACATGTATTATCTTATTTATAAGCACTGGACATGATAAACTGTTCCTGTCATCAAATACCCTGTCTGATATCTTATCTCTGAATGGCTTGTAATTGTCACCACTTCCAGAAGAAACCAGCTTATAAATTGCCTGTTCAAGCCCATCCTGGTTCTCTGCCTTTTCACCTGGCGTAAACTCATAATAATCAAAATACATTTCCCTGGAACTACTTAAATATTCCTTTAAATCATAATTAAAAAATACAACTGGCCTGTTAAGCAAAAGATAGTCAAAATAAATTGATGAATAGTCAGTTACCAGTATATCTGAAAGCCCCAAAAATATATATGGGTCAGCATCAGCATCTATAACCAGTATATTATCTGCCTTTAGCGCTGCAAAACGCCCAGTAAGCTTTGACTTTGGATGTAGCTTTACACAAAATAAAATATGGTTGTCCTCCAGAAATTTCTGAAGCCTGCCAATATCAACTATATCAAAAAACTTCAGTTCACTCTCACGGAAAGTTGGCATATATAGTACCATTTTATTGTCACTTCCAGTCTTTAAAAATTTCCTTATGCTGCTAACAGCCTTTTTCTCTTTTACACCCAGCAGATTTTTTATATTCCTGCGTCCTGTCCTGCCTGCAATAAGTATATCATTCCTTGGATAGCCTGATACCAGCACATTGTCTGTATTAAACGCAGATGAAAATACCGGACGGATAAACTGTGATGTAGCCAGCACATAATGTCCTGGTTTCTCATCTGATAAATTTCTTGGAAAGTTCTTAAACTTTTCCCATCTGTTCTTTGGATGGCGGAATTTGTCAAAAATATTATCAGCCTGTATCTTCTTAAGTGGTATCCCATGCCACAAATTAACTTTTAACGCACCACCACTCTGCCAGAAATTAATATCCTTAGAATAATTGTCAAAAATATACACCCTGCCTCTTAGTGCCATTAACACACCTTTTAAAGAGTGGTAATAATACGCTTCATACCCATTTCTATTTAAAAATTCTACTATCTTTCTGTCATGGGAAATCCAGACAGGACGTATCTTAAGCTTCTCCCTGTGCTGGCTCATATATAAATACAAATATTTAGGATTATCAGCAAACCTCCTGCCAAAAGTACTGCCAAACAGCCATATCCTTTTATTCCGTGGAAATAGAAAAGAAAGCCAGTAAAGCGGCAAAAGCAGAAGCTGGCTCCAGTATTTAAACGCTTCAGTTATTCTGTACATAATATTTTCTCCCAAAATATAATAATTACTACTGTTACAATAAAGCAACTCCTGCTTCTTCACATTCAGTCTGGAAGTCATCTGAAATATTCTGGTCTGAAATTACTGTGTCCACTTCTTTTAACCAGCATACCTGGAATGTGCTTTTCTTGCCTGTTTTAGAAGAATCCATAAGTACAATTTTTTCAGCCGACTGTCTGAGCGCTGCCTGCTTTAAATAAGATTCCATCAAAACGCCACATGAAAACCCGGAATCTGATGAATAGCTGGTTACTCCAAGCACTGCCAGGTCAAAGTTTACACTTTTTAATGATTCTATTGCCTGTAATCCACACACACTCATACTGTATTTATTAAGTTTACCGCCCACAATAAATACTGTCGGATTTTTCAGTTTTGACAGTTCTGCTGCACATACAATGCTGCTGGTAAATATAAAGTCTGGCTGGTCTGGCCAGATTCTTGCAAGTGCTGTTGTTGTACTTCCTGAATCCAGAAAAACGGTTATATTAGGCCTGATAAACTTTAAGGCTTTCTTAGCAATGCTTTCTTTTTCTTCTACATTTCTTACAGCGCGCTGGCCTATATAGTCATCTGTACCAAGAACTACTTCAACTGATTTTGCACCACCATGCACACGTACAATTTTTCTTAATTCATCCAGTGCTTTTAAATCTGTCCGCAGTGTCATCTGCGATACATTGGGAAATCTTTTTTCTAATTGTGCAAATGTTATATTTCCTTTTTCATTAATAAATTCTACAATCGCATTTCTGCGCTGTTCCATTGTATCCATATTTTAATCCTTTACAAAATTGGCAGACAAGGCGCTAATTGCTTCATTAAGGCTGCTTTTATTGCCAGAATTGTCAATAATCCTGTCAGCCCTGTCTGTAAAAAATTTATCTGGTTTCTGGCTTTCTATTATAGAGCGTGACTTTTCTTCTGAATATCCACGGCTGTCAGAAAGCCTTTTTATCCTTATGTCTGCTGGTACATATACATACCATATCTCATCACATAATTTATCACAGCCTGTTTCATACATAATTGCAGTTTCAACAACGATAATTCCATCCTCATCCTTCCTGTCGCTAATGTATTTTTTTATATATGACATGACTTCTGGATGGATTATTGAGTTCAGTGCATCACGTGCCCCATCATCATTAAATATAATATCTGCAAGCTTTTTTCTGTCAATCCTGCCATCGCTGTCTACGATATCTTTTCCAAATCTTCCAGTTACCTTTTCAAATGCTGTGCTTTCCGGCTCCATTACAATATGTCCCAGCCTGTCTGCAATAAGCAGGCAGGCATTACATTTCTTACTTATGAACTTTGCTACAAGTGTCTTTCCGCTCCCGACACCGCCTGTAATTCCTAGAACAAACATCTATAGTCCTCCCATAATGTTTAATGTGCTTCAAACCAGTCGTGGCCTTCCTCAACTTCTGCTACAAGTGGCACACTTAAACTGGCAGCTTTTGGCATCTCTTCGAGTAGCACACGCCTTACTTCTTCTTTTTCTTCTATATAAGTTTCAACCAGCAGTTCATCATGTACCTGTAAGACAATCTGTGACTTTAGTTTCTCTTTTTCAAGCCTTTTTGCAACATTTATCATAGCTATTTTTATAATATCTGCTGCTGTGCCCTGGATTGGTGAATTCATCGCAATTCTTTCACCAAATGACCTTTGTGTAAAATTCTTTGATAAAAGTTCTGGTACTGGTCTTCTGCGTCCAAACATGGTCTGTGCATAACCCTTTTTCTTTGCAGCATCTACCATATCATCAAGAAATGCTTTTATCTTTGGATATGTTGTAAAATACTGTTTAATAATTTCATCAGCTTCTTTCTGGGATATATCCAGGTCCTGTGAAAGGCCATATGCACTTATGCCGTACACTATCCCAAAGTTAACTGCCTTTGCGTTTCGCCGCTGTAAGTCCGTAACTTCACCAAATGGCGTATGGAATACTTTGGAAGCAGTTATTCTGTGTATATCTTTTCCATTTTTGTATGCTTCTATAAGTTCCTCATCACCTGACATATGTGCTAAAACCCGGAGCTCTATCTGTGAATAATCAGCATCTAAGAACAGGCAGCCTTCTTTTGGCACAAATACTTTCCGAAGTTTGCGCCCAAGCTCCATCCTTATAGGAATATTCTGCAAGTTTGGGTCTGTACTGCTGATTCTGCCTGTCGCAGTAATTGTCTGGTTAAATTTGCCATGTATCCGCTTATCACTTTCAATATAGACAGGAAGTCCGTCTGCATATGTGGATTTAAGCTTGCTCACCTGTCTGTAGTCAAGTATTTTAGAAACTATTGGGTCTTCTGTCTTAAGTTTTTCCAGCACATCTGCAGATGTTGAATAGCCTGTTTTTGTCTTTTTGGCATTTGGAAGCTTCAGCTTTTCAAACAGGATTACCCCAAGCTGCTTTGGTGAGTTTATGTTAAATTCTTCACCGGCAATGTCATAAATATCTGTCTCAAGTGCTTTAATTTTTGTATCAAGAAGTTCTGACATTTCATCAAGCACTCTTCTGTCTGCCTTAACACCAGCCTGTTCCATCTGGTAGAGATAATAAGCTACTGGCATTTCTATATCTTTAAAGAGGCCATACATCCCCTGTTCATCTAATTTTTTTATAAGAGGCCTGTATGCAAGGCATGAAACATAAGAAAGTATGCCTGCATAGTCAAG
This sequence comes from Lachnoclostridium sp. UBA7122, assembly GCA_002493085.1. Classification (GTDB taxonomy): domain Bacteria; phylum Bacillota; class Clostridia; order Lachnospirales; family Lachnospiraceae; genus Butyribacter. The sequence goes on along the minus strand of DKXQ01000018.1, from coordinate 27,126 downwards.
AAGCTCCTGTCTTATGCCTGCATCCTGTACTTCATCTGTTCCGGCTGCTGTTATAATGCTGGCAATGCTGCTTTTGCCAAATCTTTCTGTATATGATTTTACTGCCAGCCCCAGATAATCTCTTGCGATATCATCCACCATATATGTATCCTTAAGTGGATTTAGAAGGTATGCTGCAATAGCAAGGTCTGCAATCTGGCATGTTCCAGAAGCGCCATATGACAGCGCTTTAGATGGCGTAGTTAAATGCAGGCTGTTTTTATAATCAATAATGGCAATGTTATTAATATTTGCTGCAATTTTTTTATAAAGCCCTGTTAAAAAGTCCCCTGTAAGCTGGCCAGACTTAAGCATACAGGCTGTTTCACATACACCCTCTGTTTCGTAGCTTATTCCAAAACCATAAAATAAATATTCATTTTCTTCATTTAAATCACTTTCTTCAACAAGCTCTATCCGGGCATCTGCTCCAGAACTGCCAAAGTCAAAACTTAACTGTCCTCCGCTTTTTTTATGCTTTTTTTTATCTGAACCAGAACTGCTCCATTCATCCCCCATAAAGGCAATGCCTGCAATATCTGGTTTTGCTTTAATAAGCCTGTCTGTAAAAGCATTGGCGGATTTTATATCACTAATATAAGAAAAGTTTTCTGGTTCTGCCACAGCCTGTAATACAACTTCTTTATCAAAATACTTTATTAATGACTTAAGTTCCAGCTTTTTAATCCATTCAAAAGCAGCAGCAGTAAAAATATTGCCAAGACTTGCATCTTCCAGTGAAAAGCCAGTGTCACAGTCTGTTTTAATTGTTGCAAGTTTTTTACTGAGAAATGCAAGTTCCCTGTGTTCACGCAGAAGTGTCTGTGTCCTTTTTGGTGTAACCTCATCTATATGAATATATGCTTCTTCTATAGACGGAAATACAGCAAGTATTTTTACAGCAGTCTTTTCCCCTATTCCGGGAACTCCTGGTATATTATCAGAAGCATCGCCCATAAGCCCTTTTAAATCTATAATCTGGGATGGTGTGACACCATACCTTTCCTTTACATCCTGTGCATAGTATTCTTCAACCTCTGAACCGCCTTTTTTAGTCTTTGGAATACTTATCTTTATTGTATCTGAGGCAAGCTGTAAAAGGTCCCTGTCACCTGATACAACTGTAACCGCCATACCATCTCTTTCCGCTCTCTTTGCCAGTGTGCCAAGTATATCATCAGCTTCATAACCGCCCTGCAATATAACAGGCACTTCCATAGATTTAAGCACTTTCTGGATAACAGGCACCTGTTCCATCAGTTCATCAGGCATAGGTTTCCTTGTGCCCTTATATCCAGAATATATTTCATGGCGGAATGTAGGCTGGTGTACATCAAATGCAACAGCCAGATAATCTGGCTTTTCTTCATCAATTATTTTAAACATTATATTGAGAAAACCATAAACTGCATTTGTATTCAGCCCTTCTGAATTAGTAAGGGCAGGCAGCCCATAAAAAGCCCTGTTTAATATACTGTGCCCATCTATAAGTACCATCTTTCCACTCATCATTAACCTCATTTCCATGCTACAGAAGCATTATAAGCCCTATGCATATCGCAACTAATAACAGGATTTTCTCACCCTGCAGTATCTTATATTGTAAAAGATAGCGCTCTGCTTCATTTAACTGCTGCCCGGAATCAATTTTTAACTCTGTTTTATTATTATCACTTTCCAGATAACGCATGCCCGTAATCATAGTATAATAAAAATCATATTCTTCATAGCAGTTTTTACACTGCCTTATGTGTTCAAGAAATTCCTTTAATTCCTTATAGTTTAACTCATCATCAATAAATGGGATAAACTTGCTCTGTACATCTTTACACTGCATTTAATCTCTCTCCCATTTTACACTGCTTCCATTATTTCCTTTAGTTACCACAAGTTTGTCTGGTATCTGTTCCTTTAATTCAGAAACATGTGATATCACACCAACAAGCCTGTTGCTGCCCGCAAGTTCTAAAAGTACGCTTACAGCTTTATTTCTCACATCATCACTAAGCGAGCCAAAACCTTCATCTATAAACATAGTGTCAAGTTTTGTCTTGCCAACAGTGTTTTGTACAATATCTGCCATACCAAGCGCCATTGAAAGTGATGCCATAAATGTTTCACCGCCCGACAGCGTATGTGCATCCCTTGATTTGCCAGTAAGCGGATTATAGACATCAAGTTCAAGCCCTGTTTCACCCTGTCCTCCTGTGCTGATATCCCTGCATTTAAGCAGAAACTTTCCCTGTGCCATGCCTGACAGCCTGGTATTGGCTGCCTGTATAATCTGCTTAAAATACTGCCTCTGTATATAAGTCTGGAAGTGCACTTTTCCATTAGCGGCTTCATTAAGTGATTTAATAGTCTTTAACCTTTCTGCAATAGTTCCCCGTTCCTGCATCAGTGCAAAAACCCGTTCCATAGTTTTATTATTGCTCTGTATACGGAAATTACAGGTATCCAGACCACTTTTTATAACAGAAAGTGAATCAGAAACCTCTGCAAGCTGCTGGTTTAGTTCATCAAGATTAATTTTTGATGTATCATCCAGCTGCTCAAGTATAGTCTGTATGCCTGTGCCAGCTTTTACACACTCCTGCCTGTACCCTTTTATTTCATCATCCAGCTGCTGCATTGCCTTTTCGCTTATTACTGCACTTTTGTATCCAGACATGCTTTCAAATCCATTTTCCTTAAATGTATCTTCAAATATTTTTAATAATTCCCCAAGACTATATGAGTACTCCTCTGCCTGTCTTTCCGCTTCCTTAAGTGACCCCTGTACAGAATTAAGCTGCTTTTGTATATCTTTAAAAGCTATATCAGCATTTTTATGTTTTTTTTCAAGTGCATCTAACTGCATTTCACATTCCTGGAAGTTTTTTTCTGCCTCTTCTTTAGTATTATACCCAATTGATGCTTTTAATGTTTCTATTTCTTTTTTTAATCCCTCTGTTTTAAGTTCGAGCTGGTGTATTTGCTGTTCCCTGGCCTCAATGGATGATACTGCTTTATCCCGCTTCTGGTTTGCTTTTTCCAGTTCTTTCCGTCTCTGCTCCCTGTCTGCTGCCCTGGCCTCCAGCTCTTTAATTTTTTCTGATATACTGCTTTTATCTGCAGAAACTAAATCCTCTTTTTCTTGTATAAACTTATCCACAAACTGGGCAAAGCTGTCTGTAAAATCCTTTCCAGCAAAAGATTGTACCTGCCCGTCTGCTTCTGTCCCGCCTGAAAGCTGTGCTATATATTCATTTAATACTGCTGTATCTGCTGCAAGTGCACTCTGCACAGCTTCCGCCTTTTTCTGGGTATCATTCTTACAAACTTCCGCCTTTTTCTCTGCTTTAGCTGCTCTTTCAAGCATGTCCTGTGTAACAGCGCCATCTGGTCTTTTTGCAGTCTCAGGGTGCTCTTTAGCGCCACAGACCGGACATGGTTTTCCAGGTACAAGTTCCTCTGCTAAAAATGCTGACTGGCACGCTATATACATCCTGTTATAATCCTCATGTTTCCTGCGGCTTTTCTCCCACTTTGCCACACATGATAATAATTCCTTTCCAATAAGTTCCAGCGACTCTCTCTTTTCACCGCACACTGCCCTGCGTTTCTTTAGCTTTCCAAGAAGCAGCCACTCTGCATCACACTTCTTCAGTACTGCCTCCGCCTGTTCCATTTCAATTCCTAAGTTCTCACAGAATTTAATAATATTTTCAAAAGCAGCAATATCCTGAGTAGTTTTTTCAAGTTTTTTAAGTTCTTTTTCCCTGTCTGACACAGCTTTTTTAAAGCTTACATTCAATGCAGCAAGCTCTTTTTCCCTGTCTGATACAGTCTGGCATTTTAAAACTGCCTGCTTAAGGTTGTCCCTTTTTGTTATATATCCAGGCATAAGCTGCCTGTATTCTTCATCCGCCTGTTTATAATCCATAGCAGTTTTATCATACTGCTGTCTTAAACTTTTTTCTTTTAACCTGAGTGTTTCAGACTTTTTAATTGCCCTATTATAATCTTCTTTCCTGTTATTGTAATTTGTCTCTGCAAATAATACCTGGGCAGCCCTTTTCGCAAGACTTAATATATTTTCTTTATTATCCATATCCTCTTTTAAACTGTCAAGCTTTTCTTTTACAGCCTCAAGCTTTTCAAGCCTTAAAACCAGCTTATTCTTATCTTTTGCCTTAGTTATCTGGAGATTTAAACCATTATATTCTTTTTCCTTTTTTTCATATAAACTGTACTGGCTGCTATATATATCTTTAAGGCGGAGCATCTCATCCTGCAAGACATTTATAAGTCTTTCCGGCTCAGTATCCTTTTTTTCAAACGCAGCTTTCCATTCTTCCTTATATGGGCTGTCCTCATGTATATCCGCAGAATTAAACAATTCCCCAAGCCTTATGGAATTGTCTTTCATCTTCACTGCTTCTGCTTTATATCTTCTGGATATGGCATCTTCAATATCAACATAGACCTGTGTTGAAAAAATCTGCCTGAATATTTCTTTGCGCCTGCCTGTCCTGTCCATAACAAGCTCCTGGAACTCTCCCTGTGCAATAAGCGCAATTTTATTAAACTGTTCTGCAGTAAGCCCTGTAATTTCCTCTATTTTTTTATTTATCTGGGCTGTCTTTCCATTAAACTGCACACCATCAGGCATTGTAAGCGACACTTTGCCCTGCTGTCTGGTAATACTGTATATGCCATCTTTATTTCTGCGTTTGCTTTTCCTCTCATATGGAGGATATCTTTTTACAGTGTATATGCTTTTTCCATAGCTAAATGTAAATTCTACAAATGTCTCCCTGTCTTCTGGCGCATATTCACTCCGCATCATAATGCTTTTTCTTTCCTTGCCGCTCATAGTATCATACAGCGCAAACATAACTGCATCAAATATCGTAGACTTTCCAGAACCTGTATCTCCTGCAATAAGAAACAGACCGTTCTGCATCTTATCAAATTCTATTGTTTCAACTCCGCCATATGAACCAAAAGCTGACATAATAAGTTTAACTGGCCTCACTCTTTACCTCCTCATTTCAGTCACTTCATCTATAATTTCTTTCAAAAGTTTGTCTTCCTGCCCATCCATTGCACGTCCTGCCACCTCTTTAAAAAATGCACCAAATGCTTCATAAGGTGTAAGTTCCTTAAAATCCGCCACATCTTCATTAAGTATCTGCCGTGTCCTTTTATTGTCAACTATAATTTCAAGTATATTTTCAAAATATGGCTCAAGCTGTTCCTTTACCATATCTGGTATATCATCATCAGTAAGCGTAATACTCGCATAGTCCCGCCTGTTGCTTTCATTTGATGCAGCAATTATATCTTTCAGGCTTCCACGCAGTTTTAATACATCACGTTCTGCCTTTACAGGAAGCGTATGGATATGTACCCCGTCAGATTTATCCCCAATACAGACTACTGTTATGCTTTTATCCTGGCCGGCTTCACTTACCGAATACTTAAGTGGCGTACCACAATATCTGGCTTTTTCTTCCCCAATATACTGTGCGCTGTGTATATGTCCCAGTGCAGCATAGTCAAATCCCTGTAACACTGATATATCAACCGCATCCGTACCACCAGCAGAAACAGGCCGTAACTCAGAACCACACATTACAGGTGCAGTACTTCCATTTATATAAAACTGGTGTGTAAGTATTACATTCCTGCCTGAATAGTCAATATCTTCATTGGCAAGAAGCCTTGCAATCACAGCCTGTTCACCCTGTACCGCTTCATCAGGCATAAAGTGGCGTACCATCCCAGGCCTTAAAAATGGCAGCATATAAAAACTTATATCACCATACTCATCCTTTAAAACAACCTTTTTAAGCCTTGTGCCTTCTTCCTGCGGTGGCAGGACAGAAATATGTATATTATGCTTTGCAAGGAAACTTTCACCATACCTGAGCCTCTCCGCTGAATCATGGTTTCCAGCAATAATTAACACAGTCACATCTTCTAAAGCTACAAGAAGACTGTCAAGAAGCGAAACAGCCTGGCCTGCAGGCACTGCCTTATCATATATATCACCAGAGATTAGTACTGCATCAGGTTTTTCACTTTTTATATAAGCAGAAAGCTGTGATATAAAACTGCGCTGTTCTGGATATAAATCATATCCATGAAGCTGTCTGCCAAAATGTAAATCAGATATATGGAAAAATTTCATGGCCTGCCACCTCCAAATTAATTTATCAATATTTTGTAATAATTTAGTTTTTGACCTCTTTACAGCTATTATAATCCAAAAACACTATAAAAACAACAAAAAAGCAATAATTGCGATAGTGTAACTTTACCTGGGTATACGAAATAAAGTTACACTATCTACACTATCATCAAATATTGATTTTTTTCTATAAAGTGCATATAATTATTTTATAAACCAGAAAACGCATTGCAGGAAAATATATTGAAATAGGATAAAAATTTATGAAGAGAAAGAATAAAATCTACCTGTGCATGACTATACTCCTGATAATTATTTATACTGGCCTGCTGGCACTTCTATTTTTATCTGAATATAGTGACAGCAGGGCAACAATACGCTCATTCAGTGACGCAATCTGGTATTCCCTGGTTACACTGACTACTGTAGGCTACGGTGACCTGACACCTGTAACGCCTATTGGACATATGATAGGTATTATTTTTCTGTTAATGTCCGCCGGAATTATGATGACTTTATTTGGCGCTGTCACATCTTTTGCCACAAGCGAAGGGCTTCCTCTCTTTATGCTTCATTTCCAGCGGAAGAAAAACTGGTATTATTTTGCAGACTATGGAATAGAATCTAATACGCTTGCTGAAAACATCCATAAAGAAGATCCAGATACGGTTATTATTTTTGGCGTAAAAAGGGATGAACAGATGGAGTTTCCAGACTATCCATGTCTGTTTATCAATGTTTCCCCGGCCAGAATCGTAGCGCACAAGAAAAATACCGGCAGCCAGTGTAAGATTTTTTTTATGAAAGAAAATGATATAGATGTAAATATCCGTGCATCTGACCTGTACACATTGCCAATAGAAGTATATGCAAAAACAACGAGCAGACAGGATTATCTTTCAGGAAATATAAAGTTTTTCCACAGTTATGACTGTTGTGCCAGACAGTACTGGCGTTCTAAACCACTGTGTAATTATGAAAATACAATTGTAATTCTCGGATTTGGAAATTATGGACGCTGCATCCTCGAACGGGCAATACTGACCAATATTATCTCTATTAACCAGCATGTAGCTTATCATATTTTTGGAAATGCAAAAGCATTTCTTGCTATGCACAGCTATCTGCATAAAGTATTTTCTATTGGAGAAACTTCCAGTACAACAGATTCGCTGATTTTTCATGACGGTTTATGGGAAATGCACCATGCACTTATGGAACAGGCCGACCGCATTATAATCTGCAATGATGATGAATCAGAGGGATGGAACGTATTCCGGCAGTTAAATAATTATTATAAAATCCAGGGACAGATACATATCCGCAGTAACAGAAAGACACCTGGAGTATCCTGTTTTGGGACAAATGAAGAAATATATACGCCAAACCAGATTATGAGAACTACATTAAATAAGGCAGCTATTACAATTAATGAAATATTTTGCAAATCTGTCTCATATCCTACACTTACCTGGGATGAACTTGACGACTTCCACAGAGAGTCAAAAATATCTGCTGCTGACCATCTTTTAATGAAAATCCGGATTCTTTTAAAAGATGAAACAATTACAGAATTTACGCCTGATATAGTAAAAAAAGCTTATAAAGAATACTGTGAAACGAAAAAGTCCGGATATATGCAGGATATGTACCGCCAGATTGACCATGCCCGCTGGCTGCGTTTTTATACATTCTATAACTGGAGTTATGGGCTTGTACGTGATGATACTGAAAGGCAGCATCCAATGTTGTGTCCATATACTGGACTGACCCTGGCACAAAAACAGGAACGTGACGCAGCATGGGAACTTTTAGGCAGCATTGCCTCAGAAATGAATATGAATTACCCATCCAATAATATAAATGGAAGTTAAAAAAAGATGTCCAGAATTATATATGGACATCCTTTTTTATTTGTATGTTCTGTGAACTGCCATGCCACGAAGCTAAAAATAATAATTTCCCATAAATTTCATTACTGCCTCTCTATTGCCACATCCAGGGCATGTATATGTTCCATAATAATATGGCATAAGTTTTGCTTCCCTGTCTGCACCTGCCATAGATAAAAGATTTGAAAACCAGATATATGTATTATCGAGGCTTTTTCCGTCCCACTGTCCGGCAGCAGATGGCGCTGGAATGATTCCTTCAAATGCTTTTTCAAAGTCATCTTCTTCATCAAACTCTATATCTTCATTATAATTTTCACATTTGCTGCAGGCCATATAGCAGCTTTCCCACCTTGACATAAACATTATAAAAGCTTCCCGTCTGTCATTTCCAAGAATTCCCAGAACTGATGTAAGGAATGGAACTTTATAATAAGAATTTTCTTTTATCTCTTCAAGATGCTGCTCTAAAAAGCGCTTAGTTATTTCCTTAAGCTTTAGAATACTTAAATTATAATTGTCCATAACTTCATCTTCTGTCTCTTCCTGGTCTTTGTCCTCTGCTTCTTCCCTATCGCTGCAGGAACTGTCAGGAACATCAATGGCAATAAGCAGTCCCATATCAGTTATAAGTGAAATAGTTCCCTCAAAATCGTTTTGTGCTGTTCTCTTTTCCAATAATTTAACCAGATATGGCATGGCAAGATAAATTGCCGGATAAAATGTCATCTGGTGCGCTAAGCTTTCAAAAAGATTTTCTAACGCAATACTTTCTATATCGTTAATATCTTCTTTCTTTCCCTGCCGGTGCTCTCTTCTGTCAAGCAGAGCCATGTCCCAGTCATCAAGTTCTTTTTCATCGCCTGTCAAAAGTCTGATATCATTAACTACATTGCCATATGCCCCGCCAAATGTTTCCCACAGTCTGGAATCTGTTGGAACCAGCTTTAATTCCCTGTCTGCTCCTTCTGTACTGCCAAAATTTAATTTTACACTTTCCATAATATTCCTCATTCCTATACTATTTTACAGATATCCATGCCATTACTAAAATTTCCCGCTTTTGCCTGGTTTGTTTAAAATATTACTATAGGCTGCTGCCATAAAAGCCGCCACATCCGTTGAATGAAACACTGGCATATTTAATATATTCTTGTCTTCCTGTACCTCTTCTGTAAGAAAATTGTGAAGTCTGTACTGGCCTGCTAATCTGTTATTTATATAGTCTTCGTATGCCAGCCTGCTATCTGCTTTTGCTTTTTTCTGTGCCTGTTCTGCCCGCTCCTCTATCACTTCTGTCATCCTCTCACGGCGTTTATCCCACCATGATTTTTCATTCTTTGTACTTTTAGTATTGCTGCCTGGACCAGTTCTGCCAATGCTCTGCCCCACATGTTCTTCAATAGATGCTCCAAACTTTTCCACATAAAAACTTCCTGATGCCCCTGGCAGTCCAAAAAACGGATTGCGCACAGACCTGTTTTCTACTGTATATCCTAAAACCCATGCTTCATAATCAGTGTCATTTTTCATCTGCTCCCACCCCTTTTCTGAGATAGAAATAATTTCTTCGTCATATATCCTGGTAGAATCAAATGGAATACTGTTTAACAACATAGTGATAAAACTTTTGTATTCATCCATAGTCATATTTTCTGTAGAAACATTTTCCACCCTGTTTCTTCTTCTGACATCCATGCCAGCCTGTACCTGGGATTTTACATGGGCAGCTTCACCAGGATGTTTTTTTGCATACTGCCATACCACACTCTCACTTTTTTCTGTTACTACATCATAAAAAGATGTTGTTTCTTCCTGTTTATCTCTCACTGGAAAATGATTTAAATATTTACCATAAGCCCGTATCATATAACTGCTAATAATTGCATTATTCATATATAATGTGCTCCTTTCCAATACTGGCTATATTACTGCTTATTATATCGGCAGGTTATCCTGTTTTTTTGTTTAAATTAAGCTAAATCATCATTAAAAGTAACAAAAAGTTTATTTTTATTGGATTGCTATAGCTCATGCAAAAAAGGGCATCCATGCTTTTTCTGGCAGGTTATAGCTTTTCATAATATCTGTTTTTATATTTTCTGCGCATATCCCATGACACTTATAATCAAAGATATTACATAAACTATAATTGTTACAGTACCAGCAAATAAAATATAAGATGATATCGAACCTGCCATTACAGAAAAGCCAGCTTCATCTTCAAAATATTTGATTATATAAAATATTGGTATTACTAAAAACAGTCCAAGTGTCTGTGCTGACTGTATGCCAAACCAGTATATTAGCGGAAGGCATAACCCTGTCCAGATTAAAGGAATTATAACCGCTGCAAATGCTGAGATTCCCCAGATTGTGAAATCAAAATTGTTAAAAATTATGCTGGTGAAAAAATTAAATATAATGCTTCCTGATAAACTGATTCCAAGTGTGAGTACAACAGCAATATATTTGCTTGCTACAACAGAAAAATCACTTACAGGCAGTGCCATCTGGTATTTTTTCCAATGGGCATTATCATCACTGGCAAAACTCATAATATTCTGTATGCCTATTGACATAGCAAGCATAACTGAAGCCAGAAGCCCGCCGTAAATCCCTACTTTGTATAGAAGCAAAGCAATTATTCCAGCTATAAATATCATACGCTTTTTATCAATGCTTTTGTAAAAGACAGAAAATTCTTTATAAATAAGTCCTCTCATGCTGTACCTCCTTTTATATAAAAAAGCATAATGTCTTCCAGTGTTGCCCTGTCAATAACAATATCTTTGTACTTTCTCTTTACTGCCTCTTTATCCCTGACAAGACACTCTGTACTTACATTTGTTATTCTGTGGGCGATATAATCATCTGTATCAATAGAAGCAAACTTTTCCCTGCCACATTTTACAATTCCATAATTATATATTAGATTATCTTTCTGTTCTTCAAATATAATCCTGCCTTTATGGATAAGAATTACATAATCTGCAATTTTCTGGATATCCGATGTGATATGTGATGAAAAGAAAACTGAATGTTCCTCATTCTGTATAAATTCTAAAAACAGGTCTAATATTTCATCACGCACAACAGGGTCAAGCCCGGTAGTTGCTTCGTCCAGAATTAGCAGCTTTGGTCTGTGTGCCATAGCACATATTATAGACAATTTCATCTTCATCCCTTTGGAAAATGAGCCAAGCTGTTTATTATGTGGCAGTTTAAACCTCTCCATATACTGGTGGTAAAGAGTACTGTCCCATGATTTGTATACTCTTGACAATATCTTTTCAATATTATCTGCTGTAAACACATCATGGAAATTACATTCATCAAAGACAACACCTATATCCTCTTTGACAGAGTATTTAGTATGGTCTGTTCCAAAAACCTGTATTTCCCCGCCATCTTTCTTTATCTCATTAAGTATAAGATTAATTGTCGTGCTTTTGCCGGCACCATTTTCCCCAATAAAACCAACAATCCTTCCTTTTGGAATTTTAAAAGAAATATTGTCTAATACAAAACTGTCAAACTTTTTGTACAAATTTCTGACTAAAATATTATTACAATCCATTATTTGCCCTCCTACTATTCTTCATAAAACATCTTGAGAATATCTGCCATCTGTTTATATGCAATTCCATACGCTCTCCCAATTTCTGCAGCCTTTTGCAATAGTTCTTCAGCTATCCTTAACTGTTCTTCTTTAATAAATTCATTATTTTGCGCAGCAACAAAACTGCCTTTGCCAGATACAGTTTCAATAAAGCCATCACGTGCAAGGTCTTCATATGCCCTCTGGACAGTAATAACACTAATATGCAGGTCTTTCGCCAATGTCCGCATAGACGGCAGGGATTCACCAGCTTTTAAAGTGCCATTAATAATTAAACTTTTAATCTGCATACAAATCTGCTCATAAATTGGCTTATCACTGCTATTACTAATGATTATCTCCATTCACGCCTCCTTTCTTATGTACTGTCTGTATTATCTGTACTGATTTGATAAGTACAGTATATACGCTTTTTATATTATTGTCAAGTAGCAAATTTATCATTACTATTCACGACCGGTCCAATCCGGGAAGTTTTGGCAAAAACAGCCTATGACAAAAGACAGCAGTGGTTTAACCACTGCTGCCATATTTTTCAAACAAGTCTGTTGCTTCTATTAATTCACCAGCATTTTACAGAAGAATATTTATTGGCACATAGCTTACAGGTCTTACTCCCTGTTCTTCTTCACCTGTTACATATGTTTCTGCTGCCGTTGTCTCCTCTGATGTCTTATCTGTATTCTTATCCTGGTCTCCATTTTCTGCTGCAGATTTTGCACTGGCTTTATCTGTACTGTTGTCCTGGTCTGCTTTTACTGCCTCATGTACCACTTTTTTTGCATCTGCAAGTATACTATTCTGCATAGAAGTGGCATCCATAGCTTTTTGCTCTACTGCTGCAAGTCCGGCTTCTTTTGCTTCTACACTTTTACCTCTGCCAGCATCCTGCTTTATCTCTGATTTTAATACACTTGCCATGCCTTTCATATTTGTGGCAACGCTTCCTTGTACTTGTGCCTGTTCAATAGAAGAATCTGCTGAAACTACCGCCTGCATAACTGCCTGTGACAGTCCTCTGCGTCCCTGCCCTTTACTGCCTGGCTTTGTATCTCCTGTTTTTTGCTGTTTCTCTGGCATGCCATCTGTAGATGTATTTTCAGACTGCTGCTTTTTGCGCTGCTCAATCTGGTGCTGTCTTAACTGCTGGTTAAGATTGTTGATTTCCTGTTGTATCTCCTGTCTTTTTTTCATCTTTTCTTCTAATGATATACTGTCATCAGAAGAAAGTTCCTGCAGTTTTTTTTGTGCAGCCGCTATCTGGTTCTGGATATTTCTGCTAACCGTATCTGTCTGCATATTCATGCCAGAGCCTGTCTGCATACTGGCATTTGTTCCTGTTATACCATTAATTGCCATCATAATTGTGTACTCCTTTCCAACTGGTAAAATTAAATTTATTTATTTCTATCTATTGTTTCGGAGTTTTATTTTGCAAACTAAACAAATATGATGTGAAACAGCTTTTTTCTGTTGTAAAACCTGCAGCCATCACTCTATAATAAGCATAATGCTGAGATAAAACTTTTGTTTTTTTAAATCAATAGCTATATCACCTGAATACTTTTGTGCTATTTTCCGGATATTTGAAAGCCCATATCCGTGGCCATTTCCTTTTTCTTTTAATGTAACTGGCAGCCCGCTTTCTGTACACCACAGCAAATCCCCTGTAAAGCTGTTGCTTACTTCTATCATAAAAACATTGTCCCTGCGGTACGAAGCAATATGTATATGTGGAGATTCACTTTTTTCTGCATTTTCCACTGCATTTTGTAAAGCATTATTTAGTATGACGCTTATATCAAAAGCATTAGCATTTGAATTCACAGGATAGTAAAAATCTGAGCAAAAACTTATATTCTTTTTTTCTGTTTCATTTTTAAATTCCTGTAAAATTACATCTGTTACAGGATTTCCACTTTTTATATCTGCTGCTGTTCCTGTAAATGCTGCTTTTAAATCTGAACTGTATGCTCTGGCTTCTTCTGTTTTATTTCCTAAGCAGAGCTTTTCCAGCGTAGCAATATGTCTTGCCATATCGTGTTTTATGCTATAAATATTCTGGTAAAAACTTTCCACTTGCCCTATATGCCGCTTAATATTGCTGACTTGTGCAGCCAGCAGTTCATTCTGCAGTTTTTCCTCCTGTCCGGCCTTAATATTTTGGAACAGGACTATCATTACTACTATTGTAACTATTGATATGCTACAGTATAAGATTGCAAGGCTGTTATATATTCCTGTTACAGCTTCTATAGCAGCTTTATTAAAATATGTCTGGTAACACTGCATAATTCCATATCCCGCCATTCCTGTTACAGAAGGCAGAACTAATATTGCCAGTTCTTTTATGGACATATTTTCACTTTTGTAGATGTATGCTTTTACAATATATCTTATACCTGTCATTATAACTGCAAAATTTATTATAATAATAAACACATTTATACCAGCAGACAAGATAAACTGTAATAGCAGATGCTTTGCCATATATTCAGTATTTACGGCTGGCTCATATATAATCTTTAATATAATTCCAGACATATATCCTGAAATCCAGCGCAACGAAAAAAAAGTTGATGTTATAAATATTTTTTGGCAATAGTTCCTGCAGTCTGCCCTGCACATAACAGCAAATGCAGATAATACGCCTATGCCATATGCTGTAAAGTTGTCTATTACCAGTGGTTGTAAATATAATAAAAACATTACAGCAAAGTATGCCATCCCAGCAAAAAGAGCCCCATTCTTATTTTTCATAAATGGTCTGGCAAACCAGTATAAAGAATAACTAATTAAAAGTGTTCTTAATATAAAATTAACATAAATTAAAATTGTATAATATATCTCCAGATAGTCCATCAGCGTTTCCACTCCCTCTGGTTATATCTCAGATAGGATTTTACAAAGTCACGGTAATTCTGCTTTGCCATAAGTGCCTGTCCTCTTTCAAGATAAATTGCTGTAGCATCATATTTCCTGACAAATTTAAAGTTTACAAGAAATGCCCTGTGTGAACGGTAAAAACTGTCTCCCACTTTTTTTTGCAGTTCTTTCATCTTGCCATAATATTCTATATCTGTATCTAATGTGTGCAGTATTACTTTTCTGTTAAACACCTCTGCGTACACAATATCTTCCAGACGCACAGTAAAATGTTTACCGCCTGTAGTTATTATAATATTTGGCTCTTCTTTTTTAAAATTTATACTTTTACTATATTCAGACTGCTTCACAGCATTTGCCAGCACCTCTGTAAACCTTTTATCGTCAAGTGGTTTTACCAGATAGTGGAACGCACCTACATCAAATGCCTGGAAAACATAATCTTCCAGAACTGTTATAAATATAAGGACTGTTTCTTTATTATATTTGCGGAATTCTATAGCTGTTTCCATTCCATTTTTGCCAGGCATCTGTATATCAAGCAGCAAAATATCAGGATAACAGCCTGATAAAAGCAGTTCCTTCCCAGACTGGTACAATAATAAACTTGCTTTTGGATAAAGCCTTTTGATTTTCTCTGAAATCAGATCCCTGGTTTCTTTTTCATCATCACATATTGCTATCTGCATTTTTAACTTCCTTTGCGTTTTGTCAAGCCCACCGCTTATGTTTCTGCAACATAGAAGCGTGTATTTTAAAGGGCTTACTTGAGGTTAAATAATATATCGGAATATTGTCCAGACTGTGACAGCAGAATGTTGCAAAATGTATATTTTCTGCTGTGAATTATATTATTATTCTGGTAAAGTTACACTATATATTGTGTTTTATACGGAAAACTGATATACTTTTAATTATAAATTTAAGAAAGGAAAGATTATAATGGATATCCAAAATAAGAAGTGGAGGCATACGACACACTTTTTAGCTGCCAGCTTTACTTTTCTTCTGATTATTAGTGCAGGAGCATTTTTATCTTTGGCATACTATATGAGTAAGATGAGCAGCCAGACTATTGATACAGTTGGAAAACTGTATATGACAGGTATTAATGAACAGATTTCTGCACATTTCCTTACACTTATGGAACTAAAATTAGAACAGGCTGAAACAGTTGTAAAAGTTGTTTCTGATGATATAGGCACTACAAATAAATTGTATGAAGAGCTGGTTTACAGGGTACAGGTAAGAAATTTTGATTATCTGGCACTCTATTCTAGAGAAGGGCATATAGAAATGCTTTATGGAGAGCAGATACAGCTTGCTGACCCTGACCCTTTTTTTAAATCACTTAAAAACAAAGAAAGCAAAGTTGCTGTAGGAAGAGACAAGTCAGGCAATGAACTGGTTTTATTTGGCATAAGCGCAAACTACCCTATGAAAAACGGGAAGAAGTGTATGGCACTGCTTGCTGCGCTTCCTATAGATTATATCAGTAAAATGCTGGATACAGATAAAGAAGATGCTTTAGCATATTCGCATATTATCCGCAAAGATGGCAGCTTTATCACAAATAATACAGACACAAAATATAAAGATTATTTTAGCAGCCTGTATGAAAAATATAAAAATGATGACACAGACAAGATAGATACATATATCCACAATCTTTCTGATGCTATGTATAAAAAATCTGACTATTCTGCTATTATCGAACTTGGCGGAATCAGGCAGCAGGTATACTGTACTGCGCTGCCATATTCAGAATGGCATCTGGTAACTATATTGCCTTTTGGTTCTCTGGATGAGGCTGTGGAAAACCTGAATCATGACAGAACACTTGCTACAGTGTTAATCTTTATAATTATCCTAAGTGTGATGTTATTTATTTTCTATGTTTATTTCAAAATGACATGCCAGCAGCTTAGGAATCTGGATGTGGCACGCCAGGAGGCATTACAGGCTACTAAGGCCAAAAGTGAATTTCTTTCAAATATGAGCCATGATATCCGGACACCGATGAATGCTATTGTAGGGATGACTGCAATTGCCACAGCACATATTGATGATAAAGAACAAGTACAAAACTGCCTTAAAAAAATTGCACTGTCTGGAAAGCATCTGCTTGGCCTGATTAATGATGTACTGGATATGTCCAAAATTGAGAGCGGCAAGATGACACTTACAGCAGAGCGGATTTCCCTGCGTGAAGTGCTTGATGGCATTGTCAGTATTGTACAGACACAAATTAAAGGAAAGAACCAGAACTTTAATGTACATCTTGAAAATATTACAATAGAAGATGTATATTGTGACAGTGTACGCTTAAACCAGGTGTTATTAAATCTACTGTCCAATGCAGTTAAATATACGCAGGAAGGCGGTACTATCCGCTTGTCTTTGTACCAGGAAGATTCCCCAAAGGGAGATACATTTATCCGGACACATATTATAGTTAAGGATAATGGTATTGGAATGACTGCAGAATTTCTTGAACATATCTTTGACTCATATTCAAGAGCAGACAGTAAAAGAGTACAAAAGACTGAAGGCGCAGGGCTTGGCATGGCAATTACAAAGTATATAGTGGAAGCCATGAAGGGAACTATTACTGTTGAAAGTGAAATTGATAAAGGAACCATGTTCCATGTAACCCTGGATTTAGAAAAAGTTTCTACACAGGAAGTTGATATGGTTCTTCCAGCGTGGAAAATGCTGGTAGTAGATGATGATGAACTGTCATGCCGCACAGCACTGGATGTACTTGAATCTATAGGCATAAAGGCCGACTGGACGCAAAGTGGGGCAAAAGCTGTAGAAATGGTAACAGAACATCACCAGATGCATGATGATTACCAGATTGTCCTTCTGGACTGGAAACTTCCAGATATGGATGGTGTATTAGTTGCTAAACGTATGCGCCGGGTTATGGATGCTGATACACCAATTATACTGATTTCAGCATATGACTGGGGAGAGTTTGAAACAGAAGCAAAAGAAGCAGGCATTAATGGCTTTATTGCAAAACCACTGTTTAAATCAACACTATTCTATGGCTTAAAGAAATATATATGCGCTGAAGATACACAGGATGAGCCGGACAAAGACATTGAACTGTCTGGGAGGCGCATACTTGTTGCTGAAGATAATGAACTGAACTGGGAAGTATTAAAAGAACTGTTATCTGACATCAGCATGGAACTGGAATGGGCAGAAAATGGGCAGATTTGCCTGGAAATGTTCCAAAAGTCTGGAGAAATGTACTATGATGCAATTTTAATGGATGTACGTATGCCTGTTATGAATGGTTATGAAGCTACAAAAGCAATCCGTGCTTTAAACCGTGATGATGCACAGAATATCCCAATTATTGCCATGACAGCAGATGCATTTTCTGAAGATATCAAACGGTGTCTGGACAGTGGAATGAATGCACACACAGCAAAGCCAGTTAATCTTGATGAAGTTGTATCCCTGCTTAAAAAGTATATTTTGCATGTAAACTCAGGAGCATAATCATCCGCAGCCTTCATATATTATATTAATTGTATATTCTATATGGCAGAAAGGCACGGTTATTTATGAAATTATTCCAGAGTAAACTTATCAAAGGAACTATAATTCTGACTGTTGCCGGTATTATAACACGCATTATTGGATTTTTTTACAGAATATTTCTTGCAGATGTGCTGGGTTCAGAACTGCTTGGCATATACCAGCTTATATTTCCAGTATATGGCATATGCTTTACAGTATATGGAGCTGGCATACAGACTGCAATATCACAGATTACTGGTACAGCAACATCAAGGAAAAATACAGAACATATTTCCCCTGTAAGGATACTAATTGCTGGTACAGCACTTTCATTAAGCCTTGCACTGCTATTATCAGTTCTGGTTTATTCTAACTCCGGCTGGATAGCAGAAAATATTATACTTGAAAAGTCATGTTCCCCATATCTGCAAATTATGGCTGTACTGTTTCCTTTCTGTAGTGTTTCAGCATGTATTGCAGGTTATTATTATGGCATACAAAATGCTTCAGTTCCTGCAAGCTCACAGATTATAGAACAGCTTTCAAGAGTACTTTTTGTGTTTCTTATGTGCTCATTGGCAAGTTCTGGCAAAGAGTACAATGCTATTATTGCTACATGGGGAATTGTTGCTGGAGAAATTGGCGGTTTTATATTCAGCGTCATCCGGCTTTTTGTATCACTTAAACAGGCCGGGCATACCAGGCGCAGCACAGGTACTATTAAAAAACATCCTGTCTTTAAAACACTGCTTACCCTCTCGGCTATGCTCACCACAACGAAACTGGTAGTATCCCTGCTTCATAGTGCTGAAGCCATATTTATACCTGCTGCCTTACAAAAGTCAGGATGCAGTACGTCTGACGCATTAAGCATATATGGCATATTATCAGGTATGGCAATGCCATTTATACTGTTTCCATCTGCCATAAGCAATGCTTTTGCAGTTATGCTTCTTCCGTCCATTGCACAGGCACAGGCAGAAAATGATACTAATAAAATAAGCCGGTCTGTAACATTTGCCACAAAATATAACCTGCTTATCGGATGGGTATGTATATGTATATTTATAATATATGGAAATGATATTGGAGTGCTTTTTTTCCACAATGAAACTGCTGGTTCATTTATAGCTATTCTTTCATGGCTCTGTCCATTTCTATATCTCTCAACCGCATTTACCAGCATAATTAACGGAATGGGACATACACATCTTACATTTGTCATAACTGTTTTAAGCCTTGTAATAAAAATTTACTTTTTAATAGCCCTTGTTCCTGTGTACGGCATAAAAGCATACCTTAATGGTATGCTTGCAAGCCAGACCATAATGACTGTTATGGAGGGCTTCTATCTCAGGAAATATATAATTCCTGACAGTCTGCACTGGATTGTACTGCCATGCCTGTTTCTATTATTTACTGGATTTGTATCTGGAAGGATTTATAATACAATAGTGGATTTTGTTCCAGGCATTAGCCAGATGCCAGCGCTTTTTTTGGTATGTATTATTATTCTTGTAAGTTACATAATATTTTTATTTGCAACTAACTGTATAACAAAATTTGAATTTACAAATTAAAACTAGCAGCATAAAGGCAGATGATATTATATATTTGGAATTCTTTTTCCAAGAAAACGCATTTCACCATCTGCACCAGCCTCAAGCTGCCTTCTTATGCTGTCCTGTCTTATTGCTTCCTTAATGCCACCTGCAAGTTCTCTTATACAAGTAGTACAATAACGTCCAGAGGATATTCCATCGCCACATCTGGAACACTTTAAATAATAGCTATTTGATTGCTCATTTAAAAACCTAGGCTTTTTCATCCTGGTATCCTTATCTGTAGGAAGCAGTTTTACATCGCCAGAACTTACAAAATTCTTTTTCTGGAAAGCTTCCACAACTTCTGATGCTACACCTGTAGCCTGCGATATAACAATAGGAGGTGATGGGCCATTATCTTCTAAGAACTTTCTGATTTTTCCAAAGTCATCGTATGCTTCTCTGCCACATAAAGGACATCTGTATCTGCCTCCCCCTGTATAACATAATCTTCCCCCACACGCTTGGCACTTTACTGGTTTTTTCCAACAACCAGCCCCTCTAATCCATTTTTTTCACCCATAATATCTCCTCCACTATAATCTGTGGTAACTTATTTTTCAAAAGATAACTATATTGTTTTTTTATTTTGTTACATTATACTCTAAATATATATGGCTTTTCAACCTTTTTATTTTTTTATGATAGTGTAACTTTACCTGGGTATATGAAAACTTAAATATATTGTGCTATTTTTCAAATACGATGCCATATATAGACTCTGGCATGGCAATTTCAAAGTT
>DKXQ01000018.1:0-6333 GCA_002493085.1 Lachnoclostridium sp. UBA7122 | reverse complement strand
CCTCAAAATACGAGGCTTAAGCACGAGCGGCCCCATACAGCTGCCTATTTACCATTTAAAAAGCCTTAAGCATACCTTTACAGATAGCTTAAGGCTTTTTCTTCAATTATTTGAAGTATTCTACTCCGGATTCAAATATATGCTGGTTCTGGCTGCCATATATATTTATGGCGACACCACTTCCAATACGTTCTGAATGTACCATTTTACCTAATACACGCCCATCAGGGCTTGTAATTCCTTCAACCGCTGCATATGAACCATTAGGATTGTAGTATTCGTCCATTGTTGGCACACCTGAAAGGTCTGTATACCTTGTTGCAACCTGTCCGTTTTCAAAGAGTTTTTTAATAACTTCATCACTTGCAACAAAACGCCCCTCGCCATGTGAAGCTGGCACAGAATATACATTCCCAAGTCCTGCTTTTAAAAGCCATGGGGACTTATTGGAAACAACTTTAGTATACACCGTTTTGGAAGTATGCCGTCCTATGCTGTTTGTTGTAAGTGTTGGTGAATCTGCAGTCTGCGGCTGTATTTTGCCATATGGCACAAGCCCAAGTTTTATAAGTGCCTGGAAACCATTGCAGATGCCAAGTACAAGCCCGTCACGCTTATTAAGCAGTTCATGCACTGCATCCATTATTCCTGGATTCCTGAAAACTGATGCAATAAATTTGGCTGAACCATCTGGTTCGTCACCAGCACTAAAACCTCCGCAGAACATAAGTATCTGCGCTTTTCTTAAAGCTGCTTCAAATGCAGCAGCAGATTCTGTAATCTGGCTTTCTGTCATATTTTTAAATACAACTGTATTAGTCTTTGCACCTGCAAGTTCAAATGCTTTTGCTGTATCATATTCACAGTTTGTCCCTGGGAATACTGGAATAAATACTTCTGGTTTTGCAGTTTTATTTGCAGCCACATATACTGTTTTTGCGTCAAACAGGCTGTCTTCAAGTTCTGTCTGTACAACACCTGACTGTGTAGGAAATACACTTTCAAGCCTTGTTGTCCATGCCTCAAGCGCCTCTTTTATTGAAATTTGGATACCACAGTATTCAAATTCCGGATTTTCTGTGACTTCTGCAATCTTTGTATAAGCTGCTGTAATCTTTCCAATATCATCTGCTTCAATCTCTGCAATTATTGAGCCATAATCTTTAGTAAATAAATCATCCATACTTACATCTGAATCTATTTTTACACCAAGCGCATTGCCAAATGCCATCTTGCTTACAGCTTCGCATATGCCACCAAATCCTATTGCATAAGCTGACTTTATTACACCTGTTTTAATCATTTCTGTAATCTGGCTGTACAGTTCTTTAAGCTGTCCATATAAAGGCAGTGAATACTTATCCTTTTCAATACTAAATTTAACAAGTATGTTCCCAGCTTTTTTAAGTTCTGGTGATACTATATCCTGTACATTGGCAATATCTACTGCAAAAGAACAAAGTGTAGGCGGCACGTCAATATCGTTAAATGTGCCTGACATGCTGTCCTTGCCGCCTATTGAAGCAAGCCCGAGCTTTATCTGTGCATCATATGCACCAAGAAGAGCTGCCATAGGTGTGCCCCATCTTTCCGGGTTTTCTCCAAGACGTTTAAAATATTCCTGGAATGTAAAGCGTATCTTGCTATAATCACCACCAGATGCAACTATTTTTGCAACAGATAATATTACTGCATATACAGAGCCATGAAATGGACTCCAGCTTGCAAGATATGGGTCTAAGCCGTAACTCATCATTGTAACAGTGTCACACTTGCCTGAAAGTACAGGAAGTTTTGCAACCATTGACTGCACAGGTGTAAGCTGGTACTTGCCGCCATAAGGCATATATACACTTGCAGCACCTATAGAGCTGTCAAACATTTCAACAAGCCCTTTTTGTGAGCATACGTTTAAATCACTTAAAGTTTCAAGCCATACTTTTTTAAGGCTGTCCTTATCTGGTGAACTTGCATTGCTTTCAGGACAATACTTTTTCTGTTCAAAATAATTATCCTCTTTTTCAGGCATAAGAACTACTACATCTGTCTCCT
Organism: Lachnoclostridium sp. UBA7122; assembly: GCA_002493085.1. Taxonomy (GTDB): domain Bacteria; phylum Bacillota; class Clostridia; order Lachnospirales; family Lachnospiraceae; genus Butyribacter. The sequence continues at coordinate 4,281 of DKXQ01000018.1, read as the reverse complement.
GATGTGCCCCGTTTGTGTCAAGAAATGCCCTTGATATATCTACAATTACCTGGCCACGCCACTCCATTACAAGCCTTGGCTCTTTAGTAACCTCTGCTACTACTACTGCTTCAAGGTTTTCTTCTGTGGCAAGCCCTAACATTTTATCCACATTTTCTCTGGCAACAACTACTGCCATACGCTCCTGTGATTCTGAAATAGCCAGTTCTGTTCCATCCAGGCCAGCGTATTTCTTAGGTACTTTATCAAGGTCAATTTTAAGTCCGGCAGCAAGTTCACCAATAGCAACTGATACCCCGCCAGCGCCAAAATCATTGCACTTCTTAATTACCAGGCTTGCCTCTTTGCGGCGGAACAGGCGCTGTATTTTACGCTCTGTAGGTGCATTGCCCTTTTGTACTTCTGCCCCGCATACATCTATTGACTGTGTTGTATGTGCTTTGGAAGAACCAGTAGCGCCTCCAATCCCATCACGCCCGGTACGTCCGCCAAGAAGTATAATAATATCTCCTGGTTCACTATCCATACGTACTACATTATTACGTGGTGCTGCACCCATAACAGCACCGATTTCCATACGTTTTGCAACATAATCCGGGTGGTATATCTCACTTACAAGGCCAGTTGCAAGGCCAATCTGGTTGCCATATGAACTGTATCCTTGCGCTGCACCAGTTACAATTTTTCTCTGTGGAAGTTTGCCTGGTAATGTATCTTTTATATGAACAGACGGGTCTGCTGCACCAGTCACACGCATGGCATGGTATACATAGCCACGGCCTGAAAGCGGGTCGCGTATAGCACCGCCAAGACACGTTGCTGCACCACCGAAAGGCTCAATCTCAGTAGGGTGGTTGTGTGTCTCATTTTTAAAGAATACAAGCCATTCTTCTGTCTTTCCGTCAATTTCAACAGGTACAACTATAGAACATGCATTAATCTCGTCTGATTCTTCCATGTCATCAAGCTTTCCATCAGCTTTAAGTTTGCGCATACCCATAAGCGCAATATCCATAAGGGATATATATTTATCTTTCCTGTCCTGGAACAGTTCCTTTCTTGCATCAATATATTCTTCATATGCTTTAACAACAGGTTCTTTATAGTATCCGTCCTGAAATTCAATATTTTTTAGTTCTGTGAGAAATGTCGTGTGGCGGCAGTGGTCAGACCAGTAAGTATCAAGAACACGTATTTCTGTAACAGACGGGTCTCTCTTTTCTTCTCCTGCAAAATATTTCTGGATATGGAGGAAATCTTTAAAAGTCATTGCCAGATTCAGGGATTCATAAAGTGACTTAAGTTCTTTTTCAGGCATATCTTTAAATCCAGCAAAAACTGCTACATCGTCTGGCTCATCAAACTCCTGTACCAGGGTTTCTGGTTTCTTTTCATCTGTTTCACGTGAATCAACAGGGTTAATACAGTATTCTTTTATACGTTTTGCATCCTCTTGTGTAATTTTCCCTTCAAATACATAAGTGACTGCTGAACGTATAACAGGATTTTCCTTTTCATCCAGCAGCTTGACACACTGTTCTGCAGAATCAGCTCTCTGGTCAAACTGTCCTGGAAGATATTCTACAGAAAATATAAGACTATTATCTTCATAAATAAAATTTTCTTCATAATAATCATCTACTGGCGGCTCTGAAAACACAGTAACAAGCGCCTGGCTGTAAATTCTGTCACTCAGGTTTTCAACATCATAGCGGATAAGCACACGTACATTTGCCAGTTCTTTAATGCCAAGATAACAGCTTATCTCTTCTTTCAGTTCTTTTGCACGTACCGCATATGGCGCTTTCTTTTCAACATAAATCCTTCTAACACTTCCCATAGTAATCCTCCATTAATAAATATTATAAACAGTAACAAGCCATATGGCGCTGTTATCTGCGTCCATACGGCTTGCATCTTACTCCGAAGTACCTGATGAGGCCTCTTCATTCATTTTCTGCAAATCCTCTGCTGTAACTATGCCTGTTGTAACACCGCCTATAGTTACAGTATCCCATATTTCATTATTTACTTCGGTATTATAACTTTCTTTAAGGCTGTTATACCATTCTTCATATTTAGCTTTCTGGGCAGCACTTACTGCGGCCTCACATTCATTGTCATAAGCTTCTGTGGAATTATTATTTATCATCTTAACAAATACATAATATCCTGCAGCATCATCTATAAACACACTAGAAATTTTGCCATTCTCCAGAGCTTTGATTTTCTTTAAATTTTTATCTGAAACATATGTCCAGCCAGCTGTCTCAGTGAAATTGCCTGTATCATGCTTTATATCAGACTTTTCTTCATCTTCAATAAGCTTTGAAAAATCCTCTGCCGTAGCAGCTTTCTTTGCAAGTGCCTTTATTTTCTCTGCAAGGGCTTTTTTATCAGATTTTGACAACTCTGATGCATTACCATCACTGTCTGTAGAAGTTAGTGGTGCGTAGTAGTATTCAATATCATACTGGCGGTTATCTTCTTTAGAAATATCTGCAATGGCAGCAGCTTCGTCAACGTCTTTATTCAGTATCTCCTGCTGGTCTGCTTTATATCTGTCTGCAAGAATCCTCTTCTCAAATCTTTTAGAAAGCTTGTTCTTGGAAATATCAAGTTTTAGTTTCTGGACTGTTGTAAGGCCTTTTAATGCGTCATCTGCCTGTTTTTCTGCTTCACTTCTCTCATCGTCTGTAAGCTCATACTGGGCATTTTTTGCCTCCTGGTACAAAATTTCATACTCTGTCTCTGCATTTATAATTTCCAGTTTCAGGCCATCTGAGTTAGAAGTACCTGATTCAACAGAAGAATCGCTGCCCTGGTATGCAACATCCCACACAGACTGGCCCATCATATACTGGTATGTTTCATCCAGAGGAAGATACTGGCTTTCCCTCTCATATATAGGATACATCATATCATCCATAGTCATCTTTGTATCCTTAACAATAAGAACTCTCTGTGGTTTTAACTGCTGTATGCCTACTCCTGCACAAAGCACAAGCACAACTACAGCACATATTGCACCTAAAATAACTGGCTTCCTGCCAGAACCTCCTCCCCCGTCACCTAATACCCTGTTATTGGCGGCTGGCAGCCCTGTACTGCCTGGATTCTTTTCAGGCTTGTCCTTCTGGTTAATTAATTTTTTTGCTGAATTCATCTAGACTCCTCCATAATGTAATCTTATGCAGTATTATAAAACACTATTTTCTATTCTACCGCAAAAGAGCAATAAGTCAAGACAGAAAATGTGATAAGAATATGAAACTTGAAAAAATAATGATAACAACCTATAAAGGGCTGCCTGTTACTTATTGTAATTCGTAACAGACAGCCCTTCTATACGATGTACGGTCCCGTCCTCATAAAACTTTCCGTCTTCCATATTTCTTTCTCTTAATCCACACCTCTGGCAAGAGATGCACAGCGGAATCTTTATGCTGGTACTGATAAATGCGTTTCTCCCGTTTGTTCTTCAAATAATAAAAGTATTGCATCAACAACAGTATGGCAGAGCTCTACAATATATTCACAATCACGTTTCACAGCACTCTGCATCCTGATATAAATTTCATGCATATTCTGAACAAATGTCAATATCGCACTTGGAGAGTAAACCGTATCTGCTAAACGCTTTCTTATCGCTTCCGGGCTATGGACATAAGAGCGGATTTCATGTTTTAATTCCTCTTCATAAGCACAGTGGTCTTTCAGTTTCCCGGGATAATTGGCATTATGCGGAAAGGTAAAATAATCGGCTATATAGTGGACAATCACTCCAAGATGCCTGCAGAAGTAACAATCTGCCCCTTTTGCTGCATCAAAATGTGAAACCAGTTTTCCGAATTCTTTCTTAAGGAAATCAAAGGAATCATCAAAAGTATGCTTCCTGACAAGAAATGACGGAACACAGTCTGGCAATATACTGCCTATATAGAATGAACCTTTATGATTTCCTAGTATCTCCATCCCCTCACTGTTCATCAGATACCAGGCTAATGAAATATGGGATTTTTTACGCATATCTCCCTCCTCGAAATGACATATACGACACACATCGCTGCCTTTTTTTACTGTCCTAATTGTAACTCATTTAAATAATTTTTGCAATAGTTTTCTTATAATTTAGTAAAAATTTCTTAAATAATTTCTGACAGGGCAGACTTGAAAATTTAAAAATGCACAAAAAGATAGTATAACTTTACCTGGGGAATTATTTGTAAAAAAATGTAAATGACATATTTTTTTATGTTATAATACAAACTGGAAGCTTTA
>DKXQ01000121.1 GCA_002493085.1 Lachnoclostridium sp. UBA7122 | reverse complement strand
TTCATCTTAACTAAATGACATTGCCTTTCTATATGGACTGCCTCAGCTCTATAAAATATATTCAGGCTACATTTTTTTATAGAAAAATGACTTATATGTAGAAAACCCTGAATCATTAGGAGATATAATCTGCTCTGTGCTCCCAACGAAAAGAATTCCATCTTTTTTAAGTGCATCGTTAAACTTTTTATAAATTACGTTTTTGGCTTCTTCTGTAAAATAAATCATTACATTGCGGCAGACTATCATATTGCACCCTGTTGGATATGGGTCTTTTAAAAGATTGTGCTGTTTAAATTCAACACGCTTTTTTACTTCGTCTGAAATCTGGTAGCTTTTCGTAATGCCGGCTTTTGTAAAATACTTTGTAATATATTCTTTTGGAAGGCCTTTCAGGCTTTTTTCATCATATATCCCGGCCTGTGCTTTTTCAAGCACCTGTTTATCTATATCGGTTGCAATAATTTTTATTCTGTTGATTGGGATAAACTTTGCAAGAAGCATGACAAGGGTATATGGCTCATCACCTGTAGAACATGCTGCACTCCATATTTTTACGTTATTTCCAAATTTCTCAAATAAATATGGAAACATTTCATTCTCAAGAAGTTTCCACTGTTCAGGATTTCTATAGAATTCTGAGACATTTATTGTAAGGTATGCCACAAATTCTTCAAGCATTTCTTTGTCTTTTGAAATAGCACTTATATATTCATCATATGATTTTATTTTTCTCTTGGAAATCAGAGAATCTATACGTCTTTTCATCTGCCTTTCCTTGTAACAGCTTAAATCTATCTTTGTAAGTTTATAAACATCTGTTTTAAACTTTTCATAACCGTTCATCTATAATAACCCCCTTTAAAATAAAAACCGCCAATCCGCTCACTACGGATTGGCGAATAAAATTAATTACTCAGCTACTTCTTCTTCACTGGCAGGTTCTTCATCCGTCTGTGAATCATTTAATAAAGCTTTGATACTTAAACTAATTTTATGGTCTTCTTTGTTGAAATCAACAACTTTAGCTTCTATTTCCTGTCCAGTTTTTAATACATCTGAAGGTTTGTCAACATGCTCTTTTGAAATCTGGGAAACATGTAACAGTGCATCTACTCCAGGTTCAAGTTCTATAAATGCTCCAAAGTCAGCCATTCTTGCCACAGTGCCTTTAACAACTGAGCCTATGCCGTACTTTTCATCAGCCTTTAACCAAGGATTCTGGTCTTCAAACTTCAGGCTGAGTGCGATTTTATCATCTTTTATATCTTTTATAAGAACTTTGGTCTTATCACCAACACTAAATACTTTCTTAGGGTTTTCAACACGTCCCCATGACATTTCTGAAATGTGGAGAAGCCCGTCTGCCCCGCCTAAGTCGATAAATGCACCAAAGTCTGTAAGGTTTTTCACTGTGCCTTCTACTGTATCGCCGATATTTATCCTTGCAAAGAGTTCTTCCTGCATCTTCTTCTTTTCAGCAATGAGAAGCTGCTTCCTGTCACCTATAATTCTTCTCTTCTTAGGGTTAAATTCACTGATTACAAATTCTATCTCCTGGCCCGCATACTTTGAAAGGTCTCTCTCATAAGTATCTGATACAAGGCTTGCAGGAATAAATACCTTTGTCTCCTCCACTATCACGCTTAAACCGCCTGCAAGCACAGATGAAACTGTTGCTTTAAGCACTTCTTTATTCTCAAAGGCTTCTTTGATGCGCTCGTTGCTCTTTTCCATGGCAAGACGCTTATAAGTAAGAAGCACCTGTCCTTCACCATCATTAACTTTAAGGACTTTTGCGCTCATCGTATCACCCTCTTTTACAACATCACGCAAGTCAAGGCCTGACTGGTTGCTGTATTCGTTCCGGGTAATGATTCCATCAGACTTGTAACCAATGTTTAAAACGATTTCATCTTCCTTAACGCTGATAACTGTCCCTTCTACAATCTCTCCACTGTGGATTGTTACTAATGTTTCCTCCAATAATTGTTCAAATTCATTGTTCATATCTGACATATGATTGAACCTCCTTAATAATATTATTTGGGGCTGAGGCCCCGGCAGTAATACCCACGCTACGAAAAGATTGAAGTTTTTCCAAATCCAGGTCATCAAGTGTCTGTATAAAATATGTGTTTGTACATACCTTTTTGCATATTTCAAACAATTTCTGAGTGTTTGAACTATGTTTTCCACCTATTACTAACATCGCGTCGGATTGCCTTGCAATAGTACCCGCTTCTGTCTGACGCTCTTCGGTAGCGTTGCAAATTGTATTCATAACAAGTATATCATAACTCTTTTTGAGAAAAATATCAACTATATCTTGAAATTTCTTGTAATTAAATGTCGTTTGTGATACAATACACAGCTTTTTGTCTTTATGGCTGTTATAATTCAGGGCTTCTTCCATGCTTCCAATGACATCAGCAGAATTTTTGCACCATCCGCATATGCCCTCTACTTCAGGATGTTTTGCATCACCCACAACAATTATATGATATCCTTCATTGTACTTTTCTTCTGCTATATGGTGTATCTTTGAAACAAATGGGCATGTTGCATCAGCTATATTTACATTTTTTTCTTTAAGAGTATTAATAACATCTTTTGGCACACCATGCGAACGTATAATAACAGTAGTACCTGGACCATCTTCTATGCTGTCTGTATCTTCTACAACATATACTCCCCTGCTTTCCATATCAGATACTACTTGTTCATTGTGGATGACAGGACCAAGTGTATATACTTTCCTATCTGTATTATCTGCTTTTGAAGCCTCCTCATAAACCATATCTACTGCCCGCTGTACGCCAAAACAGAAACCAGCGCTCTTTGCAACTTTAACTTCTCTCATTAACTGCCATTGCCCCTTTTTTATAAATATTTATAACTGCATCCACAGCCTCATCAATAGACAGGCTGGAAGAATCAAGCAAAACTGCATCTTCTGCCTGGCGCAGCGGTGCAATCTCCCTGTTCATATCCTGCTCATCCCTTGCAGCTATATCGCGCTCAATCTGCCCTATATCACATGAAATACCACGCTCTGTCTGTTCTTTATGCCTTCTTTTTGCTCTTTCGGATGTACTTGCAGTAAGGTAAATCTTTGTCCTGGCATCAGGAAGCACGCATGTGCCTATATCCCTGCCATCCATTATTACATCCTTTGTCCTTGCAAGACTCCTCTGTATATCAAGAAGTTTGCTCCTTACTGCTGCATATTTTGAAATATCTGATGTCATCATGCTGACTTCTTCTGTCCTTATAAAAGCATTGACATTTTCATTATTAAGCAGGACAACCTGTTCACCGCCCTGGTATTCTATGGAAATATCTATGCCAGGACATGCTGCTGATACAGCAGCCTCATCACTACCGCTTATTCCATTTCTTATAAAATAAAGTGCCATAGCCCTGTACATTGCACCTGTATCAACATATATAAACCCAAGTTTTTTTGCTGCTATTTTTGCTATTGTGCTTTTGCCTGCACCTGCCGGGCCATCGATGGCTATATTGTGCATAACTTATTCCTCCATCAGTTTTTCTAACCGTAGCAGCCACTATGCTGCCAGAAATCTGTTATTGCATGGCGGCTGCTGAACAGCCTGCAAGATATCCTGTTGACCATGCTATCTGCAGATTATATCCGCCTGTCATTGCATCTGTATCAATTACTTCACCTGCAAAATACATTCCATGCACCTTTTTTGATTCCATAGTAGAGGGGTTGATTTCTTTCACCATAACACCGCCTTTTGTAATAACTGCTTCACTATATCCCCTTAAACTTAAAGGGGTCATGGCAAATCCCTTTAATATGTCCACAAGCTTTAACCTTTCCTGTTTCGTAACCGAATTGACTTTTTTATTTTCATCTATGCCAGAGATTGCAGTTACTACAGGTATAAGCTTCGCTGGAAGAAGTCTTCCAAGGCTGTTTTTAAAAAAGCTGTTCTTACACTCTGAAAAATCTCTTAATATTCTCTCATCTAACTGCTGTTTTGTCAATGCAGGTTTTAAATCAACCATTATTTTCATTTTTGATATATCCCGCCCAGATGTATAACTGCTTGCTGACAGCACTAAAGGCCCGCTTATGCCAAAATGTGTAAAAAGCATTTCACCCATTTCTTTATATAAGATTTTTTTGCCATCTGCCAGTGACAATTCCACATTGCGCAGTGAAAGACCCTGCAGCTCTTTTACAAAATCTTCCCTGATATTAAATGGGACAAGTGATGGAGATGTGTCCTTAAGCTTATGTCCTGTAGCAGCAGCAAACTTGTAGCCATCACCTGTAGAGCCAGTAGAAGGGTATGAAAGCCCTCCTGTTGCAATTATAACAGCTTCAGCATTAATGGTTCTGGTTTTTGCCTTATCCTGTAAAAGTTTTATATCACAGCTTTTAAACCTGCCGTCCTCTATATTTATCTTTTCCACTTTTGTGTTGTAATATATCTTTACATTTCTTTTTTCCAGGGCATTTTTAAAAGTTTTAATAATATCTGATGACTTATCAGATGCTGGAAATACCCTGTGTCCACGTTCTGTTTTAAGATGTAAGCCCTCATTTTCAAGAAAATCCATTAATTTCCTGCTGTCCAATGTATTAAATGCACTGTATAAAAACCGTGGATTAGATATCACATGGTTAAGCAGGTTCTCTATATCACTGTTATTAGTAACATTGCATCTGCCCTTTCCTGTTATGTAAAGTTTCTTGCCAAGCTTTTCGTTTTTTTCAATAAGAGTGACGGCTGCACCTGCGTCCGCTGCTGCAACAGCCGCCATCATGCCGGCAGCGCCACCGCCAGCTACAACAATACTTTGTTTTTCCAATTTTTTCTCCATATGCCAGGCTTTAAGCCAGTTTCTCTGCTGCCATCTTTAAAGCTTCTGAAACAGTCTGTCTGCGCACACTGTTCCTGTCACCATCAAAACAGAATTTCCTTACATCAGTTTTTTCTTTATAAAATACTCCTATATAAACTGTGCCCGCTGGTGTGCCATCGTCTGCATTGCCAGGTCCTGCATATCCTGTTGTTGCAACTGTAATATCTGAACCTGTTATCTGTGCAGTTCCCTCTGCCATCTGTTTTGCAACAACGCTGCTTACAGCAGTATACTTCTCAAGACAGTCTTTACTCACACCAAGAACTTTGTGCTTTACAGCATCTGAATATGTTATATAGCCTTCTTCAAAAACTTCAGAAGCGCCTCCTATGTCTACAATACTTGATGCAAGCATGCCGCCAGTCAGGGATTCAGCCGTTGAAATGTGAAGCCCCTGTTCTTTAAGAATATTTACAATCTTTTCTGCAATTTCCATTATAATCTGCTCCTATAAATTATATTTTACATATTTCCATCCTGCATTATGTGCCAGTTTTTTATAAGGTAGTCTGCAAGTGACACTACTGTCAGTATTATTGCAGCATATATAAATACCAGCTCTATTGTATCAATAACTTTTCCACTAAAATCTACTATAAGAAGGACTGACATAACCATCTGTGTGACAGTCTTAATTTTTCCCCACCAGCTTGCAGCAAGCACTACACCTGCATCTGAGGCTACAAGCCGGAAACCGCTTATTATAAACTCCCTGCTTATTATTATTATAACACCCCATACAGGCATAGGGTTTTCTGGAATTGAAACAAAGCAGATAAGTGCTGAACTTACTAAAAGTTTATCTGCAAGCGGATCCATAAATTTGCCAAAGTTTGATACCAGATTGTATTTACGTGCTATATAACCATCTAATGTATCTGTAAGACTTGCTATAATAAATATTAGTGCAGCTATATAATTAGCACAGCTTATAAAATCCGCCAGCATAAAAAATACAAAGAAAGGAATCATAATTACACGCAGCATAGTAATTTTATTTGGTAAATTCATACATTCTCCTCTTAAAAATGTGTATATTTATATACAAATATACTTAAACTACATTATCTAGACAATAAATTTTATTAAATTTCCAAAGCAGCCTGCATT
>DKXQ01000244.1 GCA_002493085.1 Lachnoclostridium sp. UBA7122 | reverse complement strand
AGATTTTTTATTATATAATTATTTTTATATTTGCACCATAAATATTTTGTGCAAATAACATATATTTAGAAAAGGAGAGATAAATATGAACCAGTTCGTCAACCCAGATGCTCCTGTTATGCAGTTTATTACAAAAATTACAAACAGCGTCTATCTTAACATACTGTGGTTTATCTGCTGTCTGCCTGTTTTTACTGCTGGCGCATCTACCACAGCGCTTTTTTATGTAACTTTAAAAATAGCAGCAAATGAAGAAGGAAACCTTACAAAGGCATTTTTCCATTCTTTTAAAGAAAACTTTAAACAGGCAACAAAAATCTGGCTGGTTCTTCTTGCAGCTGGAATTGCCATGGCATTTGATGGATATATCTTTTACCATATGAGATTTGAAAATATATTCTGGACAATAGGCACAGCAATCTTTCTTGTTGCACTTGCTGCATATGCTATTGTACTTATGTATATTTTCCCACTGCTTGCAAGATTTGATAATACAATATTTGCCATGTTTAAAAACTCTGTTATTATTGGCATGCGTTTTCTCCTGTGTACAGCTATAATGGCTGCAATCTACTTTATAATGGCATTTGTAGTTATCAATATTTTTACACCTGCTATTATATTCGGCGAAGGGCTGTGCGCACTGCTTTGCTCTTTTCTGCTTTCCAATATCTTAAAAGCGTGCCAGGAACAGACGGAAACACTGCCAGCAGATATACAATAAATGAATAAGGAGATTTTTATGAAGACAATCCAGAAAGAAAGTTTCTATGGGCTTGGCAAAAAACAGAAACTCCAGTATATATGGGATTACTACAAACTGCCAATGGCAGCAGCGTGTATAGCAGTTTATATTGTTATATATATTATATATGGACATTACACCCACCAGGACATATCCCTGTACACAGCACTTGTAAATGTAAATGCTGGTGAAGACCTTACAGAACAGCTTAGCAGCGGTTTTTTAAAATCACAGAATATAGATACTGCTAAAAATAAACTAAATTTGTATTCAGGATTATATTTAACAAACGATGAAAATAATATATACCATGAGTACACCTATGCATCACGTATGAAAATTCTTGCCACTATTGACAGCAGACAGTTAGATGTTGTTATTATGGATAAAGAAGCATTTGACGCATTTTCGCAAAATGATTATCTATACAGCCTTGACAGCCTGCTTTCTAAAGAAGACCCTACGCTATATGAAAAGTTAAAACCATTTCTAGTAAAAAATATTGCCATATTAGAAGATAACTCTATAGATTTAGCACTTGACAACTCATTAACTTATAAAGCTATAACAGAAGAACACTATATGGGGCTTGATTTATCTGCCTCTGCTGTCATACAAGATGCCGGGTTTGGTGAAACACTTTATCTTGGAATAATTAAAAACACACCCAGGAAAAATGTTGTAATAAAATACCTTAAATATTTATTCTGCTGATAGCTGTATTTTAGATATTTTTTAACTACACATATTTTACAATGATTATTATAAAAATGGTACATCTTATTTGACATGCCCCGTTTTGTACATTATAATAAGAACATTAATAAAAGAAAAAGGACGTTGATAAATAATGGCAAGACGAGTGACCATACAAGATATAGCAGATGAGCTTGGGATTTCACGCAATACAGTTTCCAAAGCTATTAATAATACAGGCATCCTTGCCGATACTACAAGGGAAAAAGTTCTACAGAAAGCTATAGAAATGGGATATAAACAGTTTTCTTATGTAAATATACCTGGCATTGGTAAAACAGATTCAATCTTTGTACCACTGGCACTTAAAGGAGAAATATCACTGTTTACTTCAAGGTTTATTGGGGATTCTCATTTTGCTTCCACTATGCTTGATAATTTCCAGCGGGAGATTTCTAGTCTGGGATACACCTTTGTAATGCACCGTATCCAAAAAGACGAAATAAAAAATCTGGTTATGCCAGCTTCTTATGATACAACAAAAAGTACTGGAATAATCTGTGTTGAAATGTTTGATAAAGAATACTGTTCTATGCTCTGTGAACTAGACATCCCTGTTCTTTTTGTGGACACACCAGTGTATGGACTGGATGGACCTTTGAAAGCAGATATACTGCTGATGGATAACCAGTCTGGCATATACAGTTTTGTAAAAGAAATGGTACACAGGGGCAGAAAAAAAATTGGCTTTATCGGTGAGTGTGCGCATTGCCAGTCTTTTTTTGAACGTTTCTTAGGATACCAGAACGCTATGTACATGGCAGGACTGCCATGCCCAGAAGAATACTGCATTATAGGAGATATAGGAAAGCCCCAGGCAATGAACTGTGAAGATTACCTGTTATATCTAAAAAGGCATATTAAGAAATTAAACCCTCTTCCAGATGTATTTATTTGTGCCAATGATTTTGTAGCAATAGATGTGCTGAATGTATTTAAAGAACTTGGAATTAATGTTCCACAGGATGTTTACCTCTGCGGTTTTGACGATTCCCCGGAATCCAGGGTGATAACACCTTCTCTCACCACAATACATATACACAGCCAGATAATGGGCTTTACAGCAGTAAACCTGCTATTGTCAAGAATTAAAGAACCTTCTTTAAATTTCCGCACAGTCCACACAGAGACAAATTTAATGTACAGGGAATCAACAGGAGACTGATTTAATAGAGTATATGGCTCTGGCATACCATTAATTTTCTGGATTTTAAATTAACAGGAAAGGAATAAAAATATGG
>DKXQ01000096.1 GCA_002493085.1 Lachnoclostridium sp. UBA7122 | reverse complement strand
AGTGGTGCATAAAGCCTCAAAATTTATGTTCAATTCTTAACAATAGACTGAATAATGGATATAAAGTCACAGGCTGGCATAACATTAATACTCTTTGCATCAATCTGGCTTTTGATATCCAGGTCTAAAGTCTGTGTTTCCAGTACAGAAACATTGTCTTTTCCTATATATTCTATTGCTGCATTGTTTAGAATTACATTTTCCTGGGATACAGGAAAAATACTTTGGGCTCCCCAGCAATAACCATCAGGATTCAAAAACAGTATTACCTCCATGCCTTCTTTCATCGCATATCCGTCTGGCAATTGGACATATTCAGATGTTATCCCGCCCTCTTCGTAATAAATAAGCTTATTTCCTGTGTTGTCACCTTTAATGTAAGAATTAATAGCTAAAGTTATTGGGGTTACAGGATAACTAAGGCTTTCTGTTGCATCTTCCAGATTTTCTGTCAATGATACTGGTACTTCTTTCATAATAGTATCACCTGTATCCACTACCTCTGCTTCTACAATGAAAGTAGCTGTATCTGTTAACTGGGGCAGGGAAAAGGCAGGATAAACAGATGTATTTTCATATATTGGCAAATTTTTTTGATTGTTTTTTAATCCAGTTGCATAACCTGCAATTGCTGTTAACATTAATATACAACATATAATTAATAAAAAACTGGTTTTCTTTTTCATAATTAATTCCTCTTGCCAATAAATAAGTTACTTATAGTTTTTTTTAACAAATACAGCCAGCATATATTTCCCATGCATGAATACCTGCCAATGGGAAATATTATGCCATATTACTGCTATTTACGCCTCTGCCTCCATCTGTGAGCGGTAATAATTTATCAGACAGCCTTTTACAATTATATCACGCTCATCATCTGTAAGCCTTCCAAGTTTTAATTCAAATTCTTTCATACCTTTATTTACAACATAAGCTTTTATTGTATCTTCTTTATTTACAACTGCACTTTTAATATCTTTTATAAAGATATAATCGCCATTTTCAAATGGAAGTGCATCCTCTTCAAATAAGAATGGCAGCATGCCCCAGTTAATAAGGTTTGAGCGGTATCTCTTTGTAGCATATTCTTTTGCTATATTTGCAAAACCGCCTAACACTTTCTGGCATGAAGCAGCCTGTTCACGTGCAGAACCATCACCTGGCTTAACAGCATATATAAGGCTTCCTATCTGTGTTTTCTCAGGTTTAGAGCTAAATTTTTCATTGATTTTTCCAAATATTTCCTCTATCTCAGGACATGCAGCAAATATATCCTCTCCTGCTGCCCTTGCTTTCTCTGCAAGCTGTACAGCCTTTGCACGCCCAACATAAGCAGGGTCTTTACGTGAAAGGGTAAATTCAGCAAGCCCAAGCGGATTAGAGCGGAATGATGACGTTTCACCTGAAGGGATAAGTTCATCTGTTGTAGTTACAGGGTCATGGATTTCTGATACAACTTTAAGCACCATATTATCTGTAAGTGCAGACATTACAGGCCAGTCTTTTATATTAGGCCCAAATCTGACTTCTGCATCTGGCTGTGGTTTTCCAATTCCATTATATACACGGTTTTCATATATTGTGCTGTCAAAGAAATATTTTGGCTTTTTAAAGTCTGCATCAATATTCATTGCAGAAGTGAGTGCTCCCTGGTTTGCTGCTGTAGCTGCAATAGAACGGGCATCCATAAGCGCAACAGATGCAATCTGGCCGTTAGTTACTTTTGAACCTTCCCTGTTAGGGAAATTACGTGTTGAATGTCTGATTGACAATCCATTATTAGGAGGAACATCGCCAGCGCCAAAGCATGGACCACAAAATGCAGAACGCACTGTTGCACCTGTTGCCATAATATCTGCAATAGCGCCATTCTTAACAAGCTCCATAAATACTGGCTGGCTGGATGGATATACACTAAGTGAAAATTCATCAGCCCCAATATATTTTCCACGCAGTATATCTGCTGTATCACATATATTTTCAAAACCTCCGCCTGCACATCCTGCAATAACACCCTGC
Source organism: Lachnoclostridium sp. UBA7122 (assembly GCA_002493085.1). Lineage (GTDB taxonomy): Bacteria > Bacillota > Clostridia > Lachnospirales > Lachnospiraceae > Butyribacter. The sequence goes on along the minus strand of DKXQ01000096.1, from coordinate 12,801 downwards.
TCAACATAGAGCCTGCCATTACGTACTTTATCTTTAAGTGTATAATTAATATCGTTATTGCCAAGGCTTACAAGAGCTTTTTTCTCAACATCATCAAGGATGTCCATCATATTTTCATTCAGTTCATCAATGGTATAGACATTGCTTGGATGGAATGGCATTGCAATCATAGGTTTGATTTCTGAAAGGTCAACATAAACCATGCCATCATAGTATGCTATTCTATCAGGTTTTAACTCCTTGTAATCTTCTGGGCGTTTATGGATTTCATAAAACTCTTTAATTTCACTGTCTGTAGTCCATATTGATGAAAGACATGTAGTTTCTGTAGTCATTACATCAATGCCTATGCGGTAATCTGCTGAAAGATTTGCGATGCCATCCCCTACAAATTCCATTACTTTATTATTTACATAACCATTGCCAAATACAGCTCCAATAATAGCAAGCGCTATATCCTGTGGTCCTACACCTTTCTGTGGCCTGCCTGTAAGGTATACAGCAACTACGCCTGGCATTGCAATATCATATGTCCTGTTTAAAAGCTGTTTTACAAGTTCTGGGCCGCCTTCTCCCATTGCCATAGTGCCCAGTGCACCATAGCGTGTATGCGAATCTGAACCTAGAATCATCCTGCCTCCGCCAGCAAACATTTCACGTGCAAACTGGTGTATAACTGCCTGATGTGGCGGAACATACATACCACCATACTTCTTAGCACAGGAGAGTCCGAACATATGGTCATCCTCATTAATAGTGCCTCCTACTGCACATAAGCTGTTATGACAATTAGTAAGCACGTATGGAACAGGAAACTTTTCCAGTCCAGATGCACGTGCTGTCTGTATTATGCCTACAAATGTTATATCATGTGAAGCAAGTTTGTCAAATTTAATATGAAGGTTCTGCATATCATCAGAAGTATTGTGTGCTTCTAATATTTTATATGCCATTGTCCCTTTAGCTGCCTCTTCTTTAGCTGGTGCTTTTCCACACTCTGCGCTTAATGCCTGTACTGCTTCTGCATTATCTTCTACAATTTTAATGCCATTTACAAGATAAACTCCATTGTCATAAAGCTTAATCATAAAATATGCCCTCCATCATTCTGGTTATTATTAGGTTTATTATATATTTTTGCAAACAAAAGTCAAGCATAAAGGACAGAATATCTGCTCTGTCCTTTAATTATTATTATTCTAATGTAAACTGTCCAAGCAGCTCTTTCAATGAAGTTGACTGTGCCGCAAGTTCCTGGCTTGTTGCAGAAGTTTCTTCCGCTGATGCAGAATTGCTCTGTATTACACCGGAAATCTGCTCAATGCCTTTCTGGATTTCAAGCATTGTCTCTGCCTGTGAATAAGATGTATCGCTTGCCTCTTTTGTAACATTTGACAAAAATTCAATGCCGCCAATTACCTCTTCTAATGCCTGTTTTGTCCTCTGTGTCATTGTATTGCCTGCTTCAACTTCGTCAAGGGCATTGTGGATTAACTCTCTTGTCTTCACAGCAGACTGTGCACTGTCCATAGCAAGCTTTCCAATCTGGTCAGCAACTACTGCAAAGCCCTTTCCTGCTTCTCCTGCCCTTGCTGCCTCAATAGATGCATTAAGAGAAAGAAGGTTAGTCTGTGATGCAATATCTTCAATTTCTTCAATAATATTTTCAATCTGTTTAGAAGCTTCACTTATGCGCTCCATAGCACTTATAAGGTTATTCATCTCTTCACTGCCATGCTCTGCCTGCTGTTTATATGTAAGGCCTTCTTCATATGCTGCCCCAATCTGTTTTGCGCTTTCTTCCGAAGATGCTGCAACATCTGTAACTGTTGCAGTAAGTTCCTCAACAGCCCCGGCCTGGTCTGTAGCGCCCTCAGCAAGTGCAGTTGCGCTTTCCGCAAGCTGCCCTGAACCTGCATCTACCTGTACAGAAGCTTCATCAATCTGAAGAAGTGTGTCCCTCATCTTACTTACAAGGATTTCAAGACCATCCTTTAAGCTGGCAAAATCACCTACAAACCTTTCCTGGTTTTCTACATGTGAAGTAAAATCACCGCCTGAAAGATTCTTTAACTGGTCATTCAGGCTGTTTATAATAACAGTCAGGCTGCCTGCCATGTCCCTAGTAGTAACTGCAAGGTCGTTGACCTCATCATCAGTATCAAAGACAGGAAAACCAGAAGACAAGTCACCTTGTGCAAATGTTGTCAGCCTTTCTGATACAGATGTCAGTCCATCTGCAATCTGTTTAGCAATATTTTTGCCAAACTTTATTGAGACCGTCATTACAACTGCAATAATAAAGATAACAGCAATAATCATAATTATTGACAAAAGGTTAAGGCTTGAATCAAGACTTTTGCCTTTATCAACATTTACCTGCATCAATGCTGATAATGCATTATAAACATCATCAAATACTGCAGCAAGTTCATCTGCCGCTCTTGCCTGTGCCTGTGCACTTTGTGCCTGGTCTGTAGTATTTCCAAGTTCCAGAATTTCCTGGTCTAACTGCCAGAATTTTTCCATATCATCAGCAATCTTTTGATATTCCTCTTTCTCTTCTGTAGTTGACAGTGTGGATTTCATTGCTTCAAAATACTCTTGGCATGTTTTCTTCTGCTCATCATGTGCTGTTACATTATATGCAATTAATTCTGGGTCAGAGTATGCTATAACAGCTCTTGTTGAACTGCGTGCGCCTGAAAATGCTGCCATTGCATTTCCTATATCACCCTGTGAAAATCCATATTGTGTCAATGCATATGAATAACGGTTGCATATAACTGCCAGTGCAATTACTGCTATAATGGCACTTACAGCAGCCATAGCAGTTACTGCAACAAAAGACTTTGTAAGCCTTTTTTCAATTCTGTCATTTTTAAACATCTTTTTCACCTCTGTTTTTACGATTGTTACTGGATAAACCAATACAATAATATTATACTATTTTTAAATAATTTTGTAAAGAATTATTAATTTTTAGCTTATTGGTTTTTAATAACAGAAAAATACTAATCAAAAAAATTTATTGCTTGACATTTTGTCCCAATATAGATTATTATTTACATTACACACTCTTTATGAGACAACAGATATAATCAAACATACTTATAGGAAGGAAGTGCTTACATATGGAAGATAAAACTACGGAAATATTTAAAAATGCGCCTGTCCCAAAGGCAGTATTAAGTAATGCCATACCATCAATCATAAGTATGATAATGGTACTTGCATATAACCTTGCAGATACATTTTTTATAGGACAGACCAAAGATGCCCTGATGGTTGCTGCTGTATCAGTTGCAACCCCTGCATTTCTTATTTTCATGGCTATAGGAATGTTATTTGGCATAGGTGGGACTTCACTTATTTCAAGGATGCTTGGCCAGGGAGAGACACAGAAAGCAAAAAACATATCTTCATTCTGTTTCTGGACAGGTCTTGTAATCGGACTAGTATCTATGGTACTGATATGGATATTTATCAATCCTCTTTGCCGTATCATCGGGGCAAGTGACGAAACAATGGGATACACTTCCCAGTACCTTAAGATTCTGGCTGTATCAGTTCCATTCCTGATTATATCAAATATCTTCAGTAATATTATAAGGGCTGAGGGACATGCTAAAAAAGCCATGACAGGCATGATTATTGGAAACCTTGCAAATATAGTACTTGACCCTGTAATGATTCTTATACTCGGCTGGAATATTGCAGGTGCTGCGATTGCTACTACAATAGGAAATTTACTGGCAAGCGCATATTATATACTTCATCTTGTGTCCAAAAATTCAATGCTCTCAATAAAATTAAGTAACTTTAAAGCAGGAGGACATATAGCAACAGGCGTTTTTGCAATAGGTGTGCCAGCATCATTTAACAGTATTCTTATGAGCACATCAAATATTATAATCAACAACCTTATGAAAGCTTATGGCGATATGGCAGTTGCAGGGCTTGGAGTTGCCATGAAAGTAAATATGATTGTAGTAATGCTCTTAATAGGTCTTGGGACAGGCATACAGCCATTGCTTGGCTACTGCTATGGCGCTAAAAACAAAGACAGATATATGGCTGTTTTAAAATTTTCAGTCTGCCTTGCGCTTGCAATGAGCGCAGTAATGACAGCAATCTGTTACTTAGGCGCCGGACCACTTGTAACAGCATTTTTAGATAATAAAGATGCATATGGATTTGGGTTTACGTTTTCAAGAATATATATAATTTCAGGTCCAGTCCTTGGTGTATTATTTGTAATGATAAATGCAATACAGTCCACAGGGGCAGCCCTGCCTTCGCTTATATTATCTGTATGCAGACAAGGACTGTTATTTATACCTATACTGTTTATAATTAATGCTGTAACAGATTCAGCCCAGATGCTTGTATATGCACAGCCGGTAACTGACTATATGGCAACAGCACTATCTGTACTGCTATTTATAATAACCTATAAAAAATACTTTAAAGTCTGATATTTTTGTGATGTTTTACAAACAGCAGTTTCACAGCAGCGCTGTAAAGCGCTGTTTGTTACTATGAACGGCATAGACCGTGAATAGTAACTAAAGCTGCCACATTAAGCAAAATATGGCAGCTTTTATAAATACTTAAGATATTATAGAACTGGGTCTTTTCTTATAACAACTGATGCAAAGCCTGGTTTGAACATATCTTTCATTGTCATGCCATCAATAGCACATACTCTGGCTTCGCAATCTGCTGCCAAAAAGCTCTCAAACGGCTCTCCCTTGCTGTAGTCTGCTTCTTTTGCTGCACGCATAAATAACTTTAGTTCCTCACGGTGCATAGGAACTGGGTTGTGGGCTCCAATATATGCCTTAGCATCCAGTTCATACATCTTTTCCAGCATATTAATATATTCCTTCAGGCTGGTTGATTCTTCTGCAAAAAGCCATACAAACATTCCTGTTGCATCTCCAATGAAAAGAATATTTTTCTCCTCATAAAGAAGAGAAATGCCTCCTCTTGTATGTCCAGTAGTCTCTATAACTTTCACCGTCGCACCGCCAAGGTTAAAACATGCACCATCACTTACAGGCTCAAGCTTTCCAGTGCCTCCCAAACAATACGCTTCCATATTAAAATCTTCTGGAAGGGCATTGAACTCCTCTCCTGTTTCATAATTTACACTGTGCATTGCCCGTTCTATATTGCCTCTCCGGTATTCTTCACTGCAATGCTCTTTGCAAAGTCCTATATCTTCCTTATGTATATAGCACGTTTCTTCAAATTGTGCATTGCCGCCTGTATGGTCACAATGTCCATGAGTATTCACAATTATTAATGGTTTATCAGTTACCGAACGTACAGCCGCCTTTAAATCCCCATAGCCATAACCAGTATCTATTAACAATGCCTTTTCACTGCCAGTAACCAGATAGCTAAAAACTGCCTCTGGACTGCCAATGCGGTAATAGCCATCCATTTTTTCAATCTGGTAATACATAAAAACGCTCCCTTCAATATTAGTATATTGGTTTTATTATACCAGATTAATATACAGGTTTTATATGTGTTATTTTAACAACAATCCAACAGATTTTAAGGTTATCAGATTTATCAGACACATATATGCAAGTTATTTTATGTGGTGGTTTAAAGACCTGGTTTTAAAAGAAATTTAAAATGAAACCCAGCCAGTCCAGGCAGAGCAATTTAGAAATAAATAGCCATATAATTATAACCAGCATTAAAATTTGTTGTGCAAAAGCTGGTTAAGAATATTGAATATTCTGGTGGGATTTAACCTTCCCTGATTTTCTTTTTTTTTTGGATAGTAGTAATCGGCTGTTCCACTCTTTCTTTTAAGTCCATATGTCTTTTCACCTTCTGTGTATTCATAAAAGTGGTAATAGTCAATAAGTTCACTGCAATAGTCTGACTGGCTAGAGATAACAGTAATTCTGATTTCCTTTTTTAGTTCATAGTATTTGTCAGTTTTTATATCACGCAATTTATCTTTTAGCCATATGTCAAAGTGTCTTTTATCAATGGAAAGTTTATATTTCCCGACTGAAACGTCAGGTATAATGCAGTCTGCAAGTTCTTTAGACAATTTTCCTATATTTTGTTTTTCTTCTTCTGCAAATACAGATGTAAATATGGAAAATTCAGAAAAATTATCAAATTCAAATGCCATGTTTATAGTAACATCTTTTCCTGTTTCTTCATGTTCATCACCATAAACATGTGATATTTTTTTAAAAAGAAAAATATAGTTCTGGTTATCTGTGACTGCTGGCAGCCTGCCACATACCCGCCTTACAAGGTCATAATTAAATGATGTAGATATAAACGGAATTTTATACTGGTCTGACAGATAATAATATTTGCCATTTCCATCAGGATTATATACGAAAGTACCGTATTGGAATCCTGATGAAGATAATTTGTATGAACAAAAAACATGTACAGTTATCATACTGTCATCCCCTTTAACTGAAGTGGATCTGAAATAATTTCATATCCGTCATTTTCCATTTTAAGTTGTTCTGTAATAATTTTTTTATGTTCTAAAAAATCCTGGGCAGATGCCAGATCACAGTATGTTTCAAGGATATACAGTTTAAACTTTTTAAACAATCCTGCTTTTATTCTTTCGGTATCTTTTACCTTCTGCATTAAGTCAAGAAGGTAAGCAAGTGTATAAAGCAAAGGCTGTTCACAATACTTAGGATTATATGAACATGAAATATCTTTAAATATGTATTTTGGCATTGATGGAATCATCATATCTGTATCAAGTATAATCTCTCCATCATCACCATATTCAAATCTTGAAAATTCTACAGTGTTTTTCCCAAGTGTTAAAATTGGAGCAATTATAATTTCGTATTTATCTTTATTTTCTTCTGCAAAGTCAAAAATTTCCTTATATGCAGTGTGTATTCTTCCGTTGACAAGTTCCATCTCACAGCTGTTATAATACTTTTCACATTTAAGAGGAACAAACATTATCATTTTAGGAGGTTCTCCATCATTGACCTGAAAAAACTCTTTAACCATATTAGTAATATAATGGCAGTAATTTCTCCCCTCATTATACTGGCCAACAGAGTCAGCTTTATGATTTGCTGCTTTTTCCATCAGATATACTGTGTCAATGGCAATCATAATTATATTGCAATTTTTTATTTTTGCCTGGAGGGTTTCCTGTTCATCCTGATGGTTTTTATCAAGCCATTCTCCCGGAAAATCACAGATATTTAAAGTTGTCTTGCTATCTTTTCCCTTTATGTAAATATCTAGTTTATATTCCATAAGACCCTGTGTTGCAGCATATGACTGGTTCATTACAATGCTGCGGGTTTTATTAATAAAATACTGGCTGATTTCTGCACTTTTTTCATCAATTACATCCATTGTTGCTGTATCGGAAATGTTAATATCTAAATTTGTATTTTCTCCAAATACATCTTGGAAACAGCCTTTCATTGCAGCAATAACGCTAGTCTTTCCACATCTCCTGCCACCAAACATCATTACATTTATAATATTCATACAGTTTCCTCAATTTCTAATTACAAAATACTCAGGTTTGTTTATTTCTTTAAGTTTAGATACAACATCATTCCACTGTTCTGCGATAACTTTTACAGCACTCTGCTGCTGGTATTCATCTTTCCATATAAGATGCATCCAGTCTTCATAAAGATAACGCCATTCTTCAGCAATTTTACTTTCGTTGTCCGCCATTGTATAGGTAATACGGTCATACAGGTCTTTTATGGCAGCAAACATAGAACGGTTTGGAATTTTATATAAATCTTTTAATGTAATTTCTATATTGTCATGTACATCTTCTGCATATGTTTTAAGCCATTCTACAATTTCTTCTGCAACCAGTTCTGGCTGTGCCATAGAGCCTGAAATCTGAGGAACACTAGAACTTCCATCTGGTCTTGGCAAAGAAATATCTATAGGGTCAAGCTGTTCACGTATTTCATGAATCAGGAACCCCTGGACATTAATTGTGTAAGACTGGAATTTTCTAAGAGCATCTGATAAAAATGGATACTTTTTTTCACCTTCTACTAAGTCAAGAAAACCATCAATCCACTCATCTGGTGAGTCACCAAGCGGATATACAAACCCAAGCTTTCCCTTATCAGCATCTGTAAATATGTGAAGTACCTGGTTTTTCATTCTTTCAACAATTTTGTTGAGTATATTATTTAGTTCAGTAAAGTCGTCAATAATCTGCATTCTCATAATATTGGTGCAGGCCTCGTAGGCATTAAACTGGTTTGCGTCACCATAACTTAAGAGGTCCATAACCATCTCTTTTGTTGGTACTGCTTTAATAATATTTTTAAACTTCCCGCTTGCTGCATTCATAAGTTCTTCACATGGCATCTGGCGCAGGTTATTATAATCGTCAAGGTATAGCTTGCGGAGTTCATTTAACAGACCTTTTTTAATTGTAGGGTTAATCTTGCGGTAAAACTTACGTTTTAAATCTTCATTAGCAGAACTTGCAAACGCACGGTCAGTTGCCTGGCAAAGCTGTGAGTACATCTGGTATAAACGTTCCCCTGTCTGGTCCAGCCTGTCCACTAATAGCTTGTCAACGTCCTGGATTCTGGAGGAAAGCTGTTTTAATACAGGTATAAGAAGCCTGTTTTCTACCTCAGTTTTTGAAGAACAGTTGACATTTAATACATCTGCTATTGGATAATTCCTTTGCCTGATAGTCTGGATTACGTCATTTACCTGATGGACATTATCCCCGCTGTCACCTGTCTCTACCCTGTTAATCACCCAGAACAGCATTTCTCTGGTATATTCAGGTGAAATTCTTTCAGCAATGTTTCTTATTATATTAATTTCATTATCACTAATCCTGCCGCGCTTATTGTCTGGCCTGAACATAAATATAATTGCATCACTGTCATTTTCAACAGCTTTTAACATTTCTTCTTCAATTCCAAGTGATGTTGCACCTATTCCAATTGTATCAACAAGCACTATTTTCCCTACATCTTCATTAATGAAAGGTGTATTGATATCAGCAAGTTTTACTCCAAGGTATTTATAGTATTTTTCTTTTGCATCTACATTTGAATACTGGGCAATGTAATATTCTATTTCATCTTCTGCAACATCTTTTGTAGTGCCAAGGTCATCAACATAGGAATTATAGTGTTCTACATATTTACAAAGATTATCCAGCCAGTCTTCTTCTTTAACTGTTTCATTCTTGCGTTTATACAGCGTTTTTCTCAGTTCCTTTGTATTGATAGCCGGAATGTCTGATACATCTTTTATAAAGCGGCGGCCATCTGTAAGTTTTAAAAGATACTGGTTTACAATATCCACTAGCTCTTCCTTCTGGTAAAAATGAATCTGCGCATGTACAACACTTTCTTCTGAATTAGTTATAACAGACTTTGCTCCTGTACAATCCCCTCTGTTAGATGAAGGTATGACTGATGAATCTAATCCACTGATATTTTGCATTGCAAGGCTTTTGCCCTGGCCAGTACGTCCAATAAAACTGATATTGAGATTATCACGTTTTAAGCGTTTAATAAGCCTCTCAAGTTCAGATACATACTCTCTATGTAGACGGAAAAATTCTTCTGTCTGGATACTTTCTATAGACCCAGCAACATCAAAATCACCTTCAACTGCTGGAAATACTCCAAGATGCTCTCTGATTTCATCTTGAAAATCTTTAAATATGTGCATGTTTTCCAAAACTGTATCCGTTGTTTCCCGTGCACTTTCTATATATTTAAGCTGTGCTTTCCTTTTGGTAATAATTTCATCAATTTGCCCTGAGATATTACCCATTATTTTTATTCCTCCTCGTAATTTTTCCAATCCACTTGTGGTAAAAGTAAAGCCAAGTGTACAGATAGATTGTAACAGAAAATCTATATTATGGCAACTGTTAGTTTTTTGTAGTATAAGACCCTGCAAAAACAGGGGCAGACATAAGCGGCTTTTTGTTTTTACTATGCCGCCAATGCTGCCATAATATTTTCTACACTGTTGTAATTTTTATAATTTTATATCCCAAGTTTTCTTTGTTGTTGTACATTATAAGGTAATATACAGATGTTTTAGCAGGGATTTTCTTTGCTGCTGTAACTGTAACTGTTTTTTTGTCCTTTTCTAATTTTGCTTTCAATGCTCTCTGGCCTGAATCTGGCTTTGATGTAATCTTAACTTTTCCTTTCTTCATCTGTGCCTGGTCAAATCCATCTGCACTGCCCATAGCATAAAGTTTTACTTTATCTGTAGTTTCAAAGCTGCTGCTGCTTTTACCTGTAGACATAACAAAGCTTCCTGTTTTTTTATCTGTATCTGACCTTTCAATCGTAAATTCGGAAACAGCTGCTCCAGATGCTGTAGTACATGTCATGCCAGTTATAGAATTAAAGCTGATATTTTGTACACCATTTACTGCTGTTGCTGTAAATACAGCTTTTTTTCCATTTTCATTACATGTAACTATAACCTTCCCAGTTGTTTTTTTATTATTTTTTAGTGTCTTGGCTGTTATATTAAAACAATATGGGTCATCTGGGTCCTGCTTTGCTGTAAAATAATTTCCTGACTGCTTTAAGAAGCTTACACTGTAAGAAGCATCCTTAGTTTCTTTCATTTGGCGGTTTAATTTGTAAGAAGGATAGACATAAAGCTTTGTTGTGCTTCCAAGCTCTATAACATCTTTTTTATAAATACTTTTGTTATCATGTGAAAAGCCTTCACTGCTGCTGGACTTTGCAAAAATCTGTACTTTTGATGGTGCAGCTTTTATAACAATCTTTGCACATGCAGAAGCCTTAGCATCACCAGTGTCCACAGCCCACAGATATACCGTCCCTGGCTGGCTCTTAGCTGTCACCTTTATTTTGCCTCTGCTTATGGAAGCCAATGCAGTTTTTGATGCAGAACTATCTTTAATCTTTTCTTTAACAAGCACAGGCACTTCATTGGAAGATGTAATTCCAACTACAATTCTGCCTTTCTTAGTCTTAGTCTTGCCTTTGCTATCTGTAGTTACAATATCAGATGCCTGTAACTTTGTATAATAATACTTTGTCTTATAATTATTTCTCGTTCCATCAGCCTGTTTTACATTGCCGCCATTTACATAATGTGTACGCATAGAAAGTGGTGCAAGTGCTGTATGTGAACTGTCAGAGTAAATTCCTGTGTTTACATCACCATCTATAACTGGTCCTGGTGATGTACTTGGACTTGGTCCTGGGGTGATAACATAATTATAATGTATAGTCTTGCCTGACAATGTTGTCTGGGTATCACCTATTTTGTTTATTGCATCCCACACTTCCTTGCTGCCACAAAAATATATATCTGTCATGCTGCAATCTGAAAATGCAGCTATCCCTATCTGCTTTACACTGGATGGTATAGTAACAGATTTTAAGTTCTTGCAGCTTGCAAAGGCTCTTTCATCAATTATATCTACTCCGTCAGGAATGATAAGACTTGAAATACCAGTACCTGAAAACATATCTTTGCCAATATGGTCCATCTTCCTGGGCAGGGTAACATCAGTCAGCCGCCAGCAGCCTTGAAACATATTGTTGCCAATCTGTACAAGCTTTTCTCCTGGAAGAAATACTGCACTTTTTAACTCCTGGCACTGAAAAAATGCTCCTGCACCTATTTGTTCAATGCTGGCAGGAAATGTTATATCCCGGAGATTCCCACAGCTTTGGAAAGCTCTCTCCCCAGTCTTTGCTACACCTTCAGGAATAGTTACAGACATAATATTTTTACATTCACGGAAAGCATCGTCACCAATAGCTGTTACACTGGCAGGAATGGATATGCTATAAGCTTCATTACCACGGAAAGCATTATTTCCTATGCTGGTTGCGCCATTTCCGATAACAATTTTAAAAATTTTATCACTATATGTATTCCATGGCCCACCATTAGAATCAAAATCTGGCATAGCTCCGCTTCCAGAAATTGTAAGGGTGCCTGATTTAACCAAAAGCCAGTTGAGTCCGCCTATAAGTTCTCCTTTGGCAATTTCCTTATCCGCCTCTGGGTCATCAGGAGAAACGTAGCCTTCCGGATAACGTGTGAGAACATAATTTGCAGTTAAAACTTCATCTTTTGACAGAGTGCGGCCCCAGTGAACCTTTCCATTATAGTTGCCCTCAGCAATAACCAGCAAATCATCAAGTGCCTGAAGCACAATTACGCTGTGGCTGTTGCCATCCATTCTCAAGATATCCCCGGCTTTTATATCCTCAAAACTAAACTTTCCATTTACAAGCATCCTTGCAGGTATGGAATCAAAAACTGCATCACTGAGCCGGAAAGCGAAATTGACACAGCCTGTACCGCTTTCTGCAATTTCTCCATTTGGCCCTTTTCCACCTTTCCATTTATATGACCCGCTGCTTGCATCAGTCCAGGCCATTTCTTCTGGATAGTCTTTCTTCATGGCAATCATAGTGTCGTAGGCTTCTTTTTCCGTAGGAAAAACCTCTCCAGAGGAGTCAGATAACTTTTCTGCTGTAAGTATATCCTGCCCAGTAAAAGCTGCCTGCAGGACATGAATCTTTGGTATGGCACATATAAGCAGAGATAGTGCCAAAAGAAATAAAAGTATTTTTTTCTTCATAAATACCCTCTCCTTTCTACTTTCTATAATAAATAAAGCTGGGACCAAAAGTATATTGCCCCTCTCCAAAAAAGTTCCTTTATATTATTCCATTATATACCATTTTCTTGTAAATATCCACTGTTTCTTTTCTATTCGATAGTGTAACTTTACCTGGG
>DKXQ01000125.1 GCA_002493085.1 Lachnoclostridium sp. UBA7122 | reverse complement strand
CCGAATTAAAGGAACGTATGCAGAGCCTTTTACAGAACGAGAGCCGACAGCAGAATAGGCAACAAAATAAAACGAAACGGAGGGAGGAAGAAATTTAATATGAATTTTATTGTAAAGACAGGTGTTTTTTTGTATAATTGAAATGTGGCAGGAGCAGGATATATCGTATCTTATGTTACAGATTTTTAGAAATCGAGGTGGTAAGGTGTCGGACGATACAAAACAGACGCAGGAAGTTAAGGCAAAGCGTACCGCAAAAAACAGTGTGTTTTTAGACCTTTTTCAAGACAAAAAAAATTTGCTGAAACTGTATAAAACATTGCACCCAGAGGATACAGACGCAACAGAGGACACACTGGATATTGTAACGATAGACAATGTTTTGACGGATAATCTCTATAACGATTTGGGCATAATGGTGGGTAACAACCGATTGCTTTTGTTGTTGGAAGCACAATCGAGTTGGACGGTAAATATTTTAATCAGAATACTTCTGTATTTAGCACAGAGTTACCATGAATATTTTGAGCGAACCAGTCAGAGCCTGTATAAGAGCAAAAAAGTAAAAATGCCAAAGCCCGAATTATATGTGATATACACCGGCAACAAAGGAAGAAAGCCCGATACCATATCTTTATCGCAAGAGTTTTTTGACGGTGCAGATATTGATGTTGAGATAAAAGCCAAAGTCATATATGAGAGCGACAAGGATAATATAATCAATGAGTACATTGTTTTTTGCAAAGTTTTTAACGAGCAGATAAAAGAGCATGGAATGACAAAACAGGCGGTTACAGAAACAATCCGTATATGCAAGGACAGGAATATCTTAAAACAGTATCTAAGCAGCAAGGAAGTGGAGGTAGTAACGATTATGATGAGTTTATTTGATGACGAGCAGATTATGAAGACTTATACAAAAGATATTAAAAGAGAAACACTAATGGAAAACGCTAAACATATGTTGAAAATGGGAAAATTGACAGTGGAAGAAATTCCAGTTTGCTATCCAGATTTGACAATGGACGATGCGAAGGAAATTGAAGAAGAACTTATGCAATTTGCATAAATAGCAAGGCTGATTAAAAAGTGGAATAACAGCGTAACGGCGCATATCACAGTAAATTGTGAATCATGCGTCTTTTTTTACGCCCAAAAGGAGGAACATGAGTGACAATATTCAAACTAACACCACAGGGCGATTAACGCCCTGTTTACAACAGAAGATTGACAAGACAAGATATTTAGTCGAGGTACACTTCTCTGATACAAGCACCCAAAGCGTAGAGGACAAGCTAAAGCGTGTCATTCTCCATGACTTAGAGCATGGAAAACAGGGAAAAGCAAGAAAAAGTGATGAAAAATGATGAATACGTCCTTGACAAGTAGCAACAGGCAAAACAGCAAAAAGTATTTTAATTAGCTGTGGCGCAAGGTTAGCGCCTTTCGACATCAAGGAGCTGCGTGACCTGACAAGCTATGACGAGCTTCAGCTTGATATGCTGGGGGGGGGGACGAAAGGACAGCGCTGTTTGTCATTATCTCCGATACGGACGATACGTTTAATTTTATCGTATCAATCATGTACACACAGCTTTGATAATAAACCAGGCAGGAGAGATACAACAATGAAGGTACAAATGCAGGAAATGTTAAATAAACTCAAAGAACTGCTTGTCAGTTTTTCTACATATATTGAAATGGAAAATAAAAACGGTGAATTTGGGATTAATAAATTAGCTGAAAATATCATTGGAGGATTACTGGGAATTATTTTTGGATGTGAATTTAAAAATATGAATGTACCTTATCAAAATTATCCTACAATTGATTTGGCAGATGAGGATAAAAGAATAGCAGTGCAGATTACATCTGAAAATGCCAGCAGAAAAATACTGGAAACAGTTGCAGGCATCAAAGAACGAAAATTGTATCAGCAGTATGATATGATATATATTTATATTCTAACCAGAAAAAAGAAATATAAAAAATTGAAAGAACGTATTGGCGCAGAAACCGGAGAGGAATTTTATTTTCCTGCAGAGCATATTCTGGATCTGAATGATATTTATGTAAGGTTAGGAAACTGTCAGGATCTGGATAAAATAATGCAGGCAGTCAGTTATTTATCTGATCATCTGGAAGGGACTGACAGGCATAAACACTCACTTGCATCGCAGATTTTAAAAGCTGGAAAAGAAGAGTTTCTTCTAATGATGAATGAAAACCGTTTTTATGCAGACACGGCAGAGTGCATGCAAAAGAATGCCGGAGCATATCAAGGCATATCTGAAAAATTGTTTCCGCGTGGTTTCCGGCTTCCGGCAAGCTGTGAAGGTTATGGAATGTCGGAAGAAGGGGCTTTCATGCCTTTGGGTGAATTATATCATGAACATAGAAACCGGAATCTGCTGCTGCTTGGAGAAGGAGGTATTGGAACAAATCCGGCAAATTCCGGTAAGGCAGATTCTGGACTGTATGACAGGTACTCTGGGTATTATAAATTATGATGGGAGAGGGGGATATTCTTTTATCCATCATCATATCAGAGATTATTTTTCAAGTATTTATGAGATTCAGTGGCTTCGATGTGCTGTAGCACTTAGATGCATGGAAAAAATAGCAGAACCGTCTGATGAGGTACTTGGTGCACTCGGATCGATCTATCTATCTAAAGTGGACCACTTTGTCAAGAC
>DKXQ01000080.1 GCA_002493085.1 Lachnoclostridium sp. UBA7122 | reverse complement strand
TTGGCAATTTTTATATTTATCAAAGAATTTTTGAAAAAATTTATAATTTCCCTGATTTTGTCCGTATCTTGTCACAGTCGATATGATAAGATAAAGACACAATAAAGAAACAAACGAAAGGAAGAAAAGAAAATAACTGCTTATCTCGGAAAGCTTTTCTTCAATTGGATGAACACATTGTTTTAAGATAAAAGCACAACGAAAAACTGATGTCACAATGGATAAGGACTTGTAGAACGAATGATAATTGAAAATAGAAAAAAGCCAAAGGTCAGTTAATTCACAACGGATACCCGCCCTTATTTTATCCTCAATTATGATAAACAGCGTTGTTTATCTTGAAAACTCTCCAAAAAAGCCTATAATAAAAATATAGAATAAATCAGGGGCAGAGTTACGGATAAATTTGATGTTTTAAGAAAATACTTCGGATATTCTTCGTTCAGAAAAGGTCAGGAAGAAATGGTTGATTGCCTGTTGTCGGGCAGGGATGCTCTCGGCATAATGCCTACGGGTGCAGGCAAGTCGATATGCTATCAGGTTCCTGCAATTATGTTTGGTGGTGTTACGATTGTTGTTTCTCCGCTGATTTCTCTTATGAAGGATCAGGTAAATGCTATTGTTCAGCAGGGCGTAAAAGCGGCGCATATTAATCGCTCGCTGACCGATACGCAATATGATTAGGTTTTGAAAAATTCGTCTTTGGGACTTTATAAAATAATTTATGTTGCGCCGGAACGGCTGGATTCAGTCAGCTTCATTAATTTATGCAGAAGAATAAAAATTTCAATGGTCGCCGTTGACGAATCGCATTGTGTTTCACAGTGGGGACAGGATTTTCGCCCGAGCTATCTTAACATAAATAAATTTATTTCTATGCTACCGAAACGCCCTATAATCGGAGCTTTTACCGCAACCGCTACGGACGAAGTCAAAAATGACATTATTAATATTTTACAGCTTAATAATCCTGCCGTTGTGACTACCGGCTTTGACAGACCGAATCTGTTTTTCTCTGTTTTAAGACCTGCCAAAAAGGATAGCAGGCTTATTGAACTGATAAAAGAACGCAGGGATAAGTCCGGAATTATCTATTGTTCAACACGCAAAAAGGTTGAAAGCGTTTGCGATTTGCTTATCAAAAACGGCTTTCCGGCAACACGCTATCACGCAGGATTAGACGATAAGGAACGTGTAAAGAATCAGGACGATTTTGTCTATGACCGCAAACCGGTTATGGTTGCGACAAATGCGTTCGGAATGGGCATAGATAAATCAAATGTATCATATGTTATCCACTACAATATGCCGAAAAATATCGAAAGCTATTATCAGGAGGCAGGCAGAGCAGGACGTGACGGTCAGGAGGCGGATTGCATTTTGCTTTACGGAGCAGGAGATGTGCAGACCTGTCGATACTTTATCGAAAACACCGAGCCGAATCCACAACTTACACCTGAGCAGAACGAGATGTTCAAGAAGAGGGAGGAAGAACGTTTAAAGCATATGATTTTCTATTGCAGGACAAGCGACTGCCTGCGTAATTATATGCTCAGATATTTCGGAGATGAAGCAGAGGAAAACTGCGGAAAATGCTCAAACTGCCTGACAAAATTTGAAACGGTGGATGTTACGATTGAAGCGCAGAAAATTCTATCCTGTATCATCAGAACAGGCAGGATGGACATCATCCAATTATTTTTATGCAATGTGGTCCGATAAGATACAGAGTAGATGCAAGAATACAGGCTGAAAAAAGAGCTTTTTCGCATTATATGATTCCGAGATTTACCGAATTTAGAGTTGCTGAAACCGGCATTGATTATCAGACTGTTTGCACAAAAATCTGTACGGATGAAATGCGAAATAATATGATTGTTAGTGATATTATAAAGGCAGTGATAAATAAAAGAAATCCAATAATTTTAACGGAGCGAAAGGAACACGCTGATTTGCTCGCAGGACTTATTAAAGACAAATGCGATAATTTATTTGTGCTAAGCGGCAAGGATAAGGCTAAAGACAAGAAGTTGAAATTAGGACAAATTAAAGCTGTTCCGAAGTCCGAAAATCTTGTGATTGTTGCAACGGGCAAATATGTTGGAGAAGGCTTTGATGAACCAAGACTTGATACGCTTTTTCTTGCAATGCCAATAGCGTGGAAAGGAACTCTTGCACAATATGCAGGTAGGTTGCACCGCAATTATGACGGGAAACAGGAGGTTTGCATTTACGATTATGCAGATATTTTTATGCCAATGCTCGAAAGAATGTATCATAAAAGAGTAAAAGGATATGCAGAATTGGGTTATATAGTGAAATCTTCAGATGAAGAAGCGGAAGATATTATATTTGAAACAAATACCTACTCTGATAAATTTTATAATGATATACGAAGTGTTGTTAAGAAAATTATTATTTCGGCACCAAGGTTAAATAAATATACGGTCAAGAAAATATTGAACGCAGTTAATGAAAATACAGAGATTAAAATCGTCACAAAAACCGAGAACAACGATATCCTCAGTGAGATATTGAGTTTAGATGAAAACAGTAACTGCGAATGTATTATGTATGATAATGTATTCCAAAACTTTGTTGTTATTGACAGACGAATTGTTTGGTACGGAAATATCAGTTTCTTGAGCTATAACTATTCAGATGCGAGTGCAATGAGATTTATCAACGAAAGTGTGGCATGTAGGCTATGGGATATTTATTCAAAAAAAGCTGATAACACAGTAGCAAAGATTTAAAATTATCGCATATATAAAGAGCTAAATCTGAATCCCGGAAATGTAAATGCATTTTTTAAAAACGAAGATACAAGCAAAGTAAGTTTGGAAACTGCAAGAAAAATATTAGCGTTTGTTAATGAATACTAATATGAAAATCAAAACGATTTGACTTCAAAAAAAGGGGGCAATGCGTTGGAAAAAACAGATAAGCCTGTTAATAACACTCAGTATAAAACAGTAAAGCTTGTCAGTGGTTATGTGTATGAATTTGATTACGATAAAATCATTGGATATTGCCATTATAAAATTCATTATGGTGGCATAACACGGGATATATTAAAAAAGCATGAATGTGTTTCAAAGCAATGCAAATACTTTGAAAAATATGAGGACTCGCCTTACTGGTTAAGAGTTAAGCAGAATATTGAAAGAAAAGCATTGCGAAAAGAGATAAAGAAAAATATTGCCGCAAATAAAGCCGCAAGACAGGCGAAAATATTAGATGAGTACGAACAGATAAGGCAGGAAGCACAGCTTATTGCGAATAATAATGATTATAACATTATTATAACGAGGGTAATTCCGTCACCGATAAAAAACGGGTTTAAGTACATAGTCAATTATGTGTCTGATGCCAATTATGGTGATTGGTATACATATCGCGAATTAGCAACAGAACTTGGAAAAAGGTTTCATTGTAAATTTAAACTTAGTCATGTTCGGTTGCCCGACGGAAGATATATGATAATCGACGAGTGGATAGATAGAGTTTAAAAATCGCAAAAATAGGCTGGTAAATTCTCTGTTTTATGCGGCAACAAGTATGTTAGAACCAGTTAAGAATTGTGTTTAATTCGCGATTCTTAATTTATTATACATTAATAACTGAATTGTTCTATGTTTTTAGACCTTCGAAGATAATGTTTCGTAAAGCAAAACATACACTTGTTCAAAGTAAAATAAGCACCTATAACCAATGGGAATTTTATATTCTCAGAGATTATAGGTGCTTATTTTATTATGTCAGATTATGATATACATAAATTGTATACTACGCCGAATATCATTCACATAGATTTATACATTCGTCAATTATTTTTTCTATTGACCGTACTTGTGAAGAGGATGCATTTTTCAGCTTGTCAGAAATTATAGATAAATCCTTGTCTATAATTTCGCCTGTAAGGAGATAATCGGCACTTACTCCGAGTGCTATGCTGATTTTCAACAGATTTTCGGGACGGAGAGCTTTTGTTCCTCTCTCAGCAGTAGATAGAAGTTGAGGAGAAACTTCAGCTAATTCTGCTAATTCTTCTTGTGAAAGTTTCATATCTTTTCTGCGTTCAGAAATTCGTTTTCCCATCTCTTTAAGTAAACTATCATTGCTACTCATATGCTATCCTCCTATTGCTATTGTAGATATTATATGTGCTATAGTTGATTTTTATAAGCGTCTATAGTAGAATAATATCGTTCATAGAATAGTAAACGGAAGTTTTTACTTTCTTATGCGGATTAAAATTTAGCTTAAAATACGGGTTAGGGACTTATTAAATAAGATGAACACTGTTATTGCAAAAAACAAAAGCAAGCACCGAAGATGCTTGCTTTAGAGAAAATTTATCGCAAAGTACTTCCCTTTGCG
>DKXQ01000224.1 GCA_002493085.1 Lachnoclostridium sp. UBA7122 | reverse complement strand
TATGAGGTTATCCTGTTGGATTCTTGAAACTGCCATTGGTATATAATATTCAATTTTAATGCTATTTTCCTGATAAACTAGAAATTATCTATGAATATACATTCTGGTCATGTTATCCAATTCATTAAAATTATTATAATACATTGAACCCGCCTGCTCTTATTGTAATTCTTTTTCACCGGTTCTTCTCCATCCAGAAAACTTGTTCCGGATGTATAGGATTCTTCTGTTAAAATAACACAGATTCCTGCCTCCTGTGCCTTATACTTTATCATTTCTATAAAACGCTGCGTTGGTATCCCGGCAAAACTCTGGTTCACATTCCCGCCTGATACTACATTCCTAAGTTGTTTATGCCGATATCAATACTGCAATACCGCTGGTTATCTGTTTTTACTTCACAAACGGAAATACTGTAAACCACTTCTACAATCATATATCCTTGTTTTGAATGGAGGAATAGTATGGCATTCAACAAAGAACTATCAGAAATGTCTTTAGAAGAATTATGGAAATTATTTCCTATATTCCTTGTTGCACATAATGACAAATGGAAATTATACTATGACGAAATGGAAATCCTTCTGAAAAATATATTGTCCGGATATCCAATTGAGAGAGTTAGTCATATTGGAAGTACAGCTATAGCTGGCATATGGGCAAAAAATATTATTGATATACTGATAGAAGTATCAAAGGATTCTGATATTGAGAAGACTGCAAAGATAATTGAGAAAAACGGGTTTACCCAGATGTCAACAGAAATAGGCAGAATATCGTTTAATCTCGGATATACAAAAGATGGATTTGCTGACAAAGTTTTTCATATACACCTTCGCTATGCCGGGGATAATGACGAATTGTATTTTAGGGATTATTTGAATGAACATGCACAGACAGCCAAAGAATACGAAACAATAAAATTGAGGTTATGGAAACTATTTGAACATAACAGGGATGCGTATACAAATGCAAAAACAGGGTTTATTAAAAAATGGACACAGGAAGCAAAAAAAGTCTATACAGGAAGATACTGATAACTTACAGTTTGCAGGGTTATAAACTAAATAACGTGAGTCCAGGAAAAATAAAGCTCAATAAACCATTGTTTTAAAACATTACAAATTGCAGACAAGAGTTTATAATTATTTTTTGGTAATATAATTTTGCATCATTTTTTACTGGACTTACGTTAATCAGAATATATCATTCATTCCTTAGCCTTACGGTTAATGTACTCTGCCTTATATTTTGAATACACTATCGTCTGGTCATGGTAAAGCCCATAATATCCTGACATAAAATAACTTACACTTATTGCAATAAGAAAATACTGTACTGCTTCATAACCAAACAGCTCAAATGCTATAAGCATTGAACTTATTGGACAGTTAGTTACTCCACAGAACACAGCAACCATTCCAACTGCTGCACACATTGAAGGTGAAATTCCTGCAATCTGGCCAAACAGGCATCCAAATGTAGCTCCTACAAAAAATGATGGTACAATTTCACCACCTTTAAAACCAGCTTCAAGTGTCAGTGCTGTAAAAATTATTTTCCAAAAAAATGCAGCTGGAACAACCTCACCTTTAATTGCCTCTTCTATAACAATAACTCCTGCACCCATATAATCTGATGTATTGAGAATTATTGTCAGTACAATTATTATAGCACTTGAAACAACTATCCTTAAATATGGGTTTTTAATTTCTGCCCTGTAAAAGTCACCCAGCGAATGTAATACTATACAGAATATTACACTTAAACTTGCACAGAATAAAGCAAGGATAATTATTTTAATACTGGGTATAACATGAAACTCTGGTATGTCCAGTATATTAAATGAATCTGGTCCTATTCCCATATTTACAGCCACTTTAGATGCCACAAGGGATGCAAATATACATGGGACAAGCGCCGCATAATACATCACCCCGACACTTACAACTTCCATTGCAAATATTGCAGCAGCTATCGGAGTTCCAAATATTGCTGAAAATGCGGCACTCATGCCACACATAACAACTATTCTCTTATCTTTTTCATCAAATTTAAACCATCTTCCAAGCTGGTTTCCTATACTTCCGCCAAGCTGGAGTGCTGCCCCTTCCCTTCCTGCTGAGCCTCCAAAAAGATGTGTTATTATTGTTGAAACAAATATAAGTGGTGCCATTTTAAATGGCAGTTCTGCTTCAGCATGTATCGTTGAAAGTACAAGGTTAGTGCCCTTATCATTCTTATATTGGAAAATACTATATAAAAATACTATAATTATTCCTGCAAGTGGAAGCAGTAAAACCATCCAGGGATTATCAGTCCTGAAAGCAGTGGCTTTTCGCAGGCAAAATGCAAAAAGTGTACTAAACCCACCTATGACAAAACCAATAAATACTGAAAAAACACCCCATTTTGAAAAAAGAGTAAAATTTCTTATAATTCTTCTTATGTAAAATTTATACATTTCCCTGCGTTTCATAAAATGTAACATGCACTCCTTTTCTATAAAATAAAACAGGACACACAAGCTTTCTGCTTATATGCCCTGGAAACATTACCATTCTTTGTTCTAAACTATTATAATCTTATCCGAAATATCTCTCAAGCAGACCTTTAAATGCTTTTCCGTGTCTAGCCTCATCACGTGCCATTTCATGTACAGTATCATGGATTGCATCTAAGCCAAGCTCTTTAGCTTTCTTAGCAATAGCCATTTTGCCTTCTGTCGCACCACATTCTGCTTCTACACGCATCTCAAGGTTTTTCTTTGTACTGTCTGTAATAATTTCACCAAGAAGTTCAGCAAATTTTGCAGCATGTTCAGCCTCTTCATAAGCTGCTTTCTCCCAGTAAAGACCAATTTCTGGATATCCTTCACGGTGTGCTACCCTTGCCATTGCAAGATACATTCCAACTTCTGAACATTCACCATTAAAGTTATCACGGAGTCCCTGCAGGATTTCTTCATCAACACCCTGTGCTACACCAACTACATGTTCAGCAGCCCAGTTCATCTCACCTTCCTGTTTTTTGAACTTCTCTGCTGGTACACCGCACTGAGGACATTTTTCAGGAGCACTGTCTCCTTCATGAACATAACCACATACTGTACATACATATTTTGCCATAATTATATCTGCTATTAAAAACATATACAAAAATGTATATGCCAGATGGCAAGCCATCTGTTTAGCTTTTCCTTTCCTAGATTTTATTTTTTACCCTTGGTTTCTGGGTTTTCTTTCTGTAACTCTGCCTGCTATAAAGCCAGCATAAGCTTGTCAAATCCTTCTTCAGGCTTTTACAAGTCTCCGCTTCTGTAAGCAGAGTGTCATTGAATAATATATTAGTAATAATTACTGTTTTCTTTGGATATAATATCATTAATAAAATTTATTGTCAACATATTTTTTTAAATTTTTTTCAGTTGTTTATTGCACTCAGGACAAATCCCATGAAATAATACTGTATGACCTTCTATAATTCCATTAAATCCAGCATTTGCAATTTTATCAATATGCTCTATAGAGTCCATATTTAAATCTAATAATGCCTTACAGTTACGACAGAAAAAATGATTGTGTGGAATTGTGCTTCCATCAAAGTGGATAAGGCCATCTCCGCAGTCAAGACGCAGTGCATCCCCATGCTCTACAAGAAAATTTAAATTGCGGTAAACTGTACCAAGGCTTATATTTGGAAATATTACTTTTATATTTTCATATACTTTTTCAGCAGTAGGATGTACTTTAGAGGATAAAAGATAATTCTTAATTGCTTCTCTCTGCTTACTATAACGTATAGCTGGCATCAAGCACCTCCTTATCAGTAATAACAACTATTATTATAAATATTTAAGCTGGTAAAGTCAATAGTAAGTTTATGCCAGGACAGTGTAAATTTATACTAATTATTGTATCCATTTATGCAAAATATGCATCAGTTTATGAATATCTATAGGCTTGGCAATATGGTCATTCATTCCTGCTTCTTTTGACTTTGTGACATCATCAGCAAAAGCGTCTGCTGTCATGGCAATAATGGGGATTTTTTTTAAGTCTTCCCTATCTGAGGATCTAATTTGCTTTGCTGCCTCATAGCCATTCATAACAGGCATTTGAATATCCATAAAAACCAAGTCAAAATATCCTGCTTCGTGTTCCAGAACTTTATTGACTGCTAATTGTCCGTTCATGGCCTGTACCACCTGGATACCCACTATATTTAAAATTTCCGTTGCTATTTCAATATTCAGGTCAATATCCTCCACTAATAGCACTCTGTATCCTGAAAAGTCCTGATGCTGGAAAGATTCAATATCTGTATCTTCTTCTTTCCCGCTGCCAAAACCAAGAACATTTTTTAATATCTGTACCAGCCGGGACTTAAATAAAGGTTTTTCAATAAAAGCATTCACTCCTGCCTCTATAGCATCTTTCTCAATATCCTGCCAGTCATAAGCAGATAATATTATAATAGGAATATCATCACTAACAGCCCTGCGGATTTCCCTTGCTGTTTCAATACCATCTTTTCCAGGCATTTTCCAATCAAGAATTACCACAGAAAAATCTTTTCCTTCCTCATTTGCTTCTACAATCCGTTTAACAGCACTGTCACCATCCAATACATATTCTGTATTCATGCCAAGACTCTTTAATGTTTCACAGGCACTTTCACAGGCAAATTCTTCATCATCCACCACTAAAACCGGCAGTGCTGCAAAATTGTCAATATCAGCTGGGGTAAGGTCATTGGTTTTCAGGTATACCATAACAGTGAACTTCGAGCCCTTTCCCAAAACACTTTCCACCTTGATATCACCATTCATCATTCGTGCTATATTAACAGCAATAGTCAAACCTAAACCTGTTCCTTCGATTTTGCCAGAGCAGGAATTTGAAGCTCGTGAAAATGGTTCAAATATTGTTTCAATATAGTCCTGTTCCATGCCAATGCCAGTATCTTCAAATGTAAACTCATAACACCCGCTTCCCTCTATATCACTGGACTTTTCCTCTATATTGATGGTAATTTTACCACCTTCAGGGGTAAATTTAATGGCATTGCCCATAATATTCATGAATATCTGCTGCAAACGCTGTTCATCACCTACTACATCTTCATGAGCCATTTTTACAATATTAACACTTAAATTAATATTTTTCGCCTCTATCTGGGAGTGGAAAATAGCCAGTATTTCCTCAATGGTATCAGATAAATTGAAAAATTCTTCTATCAGAGTGACTTTGCCGCTTTCAATTTTGCTCATATCCAAAACTTCGTTAATAAGTCCCAGAAGATGTTTGCTTGATATTGTGATTTTATGAAATGCATCCAAAACACGCTCTTTTTCGTCAATATGCATGGTAGCAATAGTAGTCATTCCAATAATGGCATTCATAGGTGTACGGATATCGTGACTCATACGGGATAGAAAATCACTTTTTGCCCGGTTGGCTAATTCGGCCTGCTCAATCGCTGCTGCTAATGCCTGCTGCTGTTGCTCCTCCCGGCGTATCACATCATCAATACTACGGATTTCTGTTACAAATGCAACAATTTTCCCATCCTTTTCCTTTGCTGTAGTAGAAGAAATAGAGCACCATTCATATCCCTCCTCATTAGTTTTCTTACGTAAAAACTGCATTTCTATATGATCCTTTTGAGAAAGTTCCCTGAGAACAAAATCCATATCTAAAAATGCCCTGATACGCTCATGCTGTTCTGGAATTACAGTATTATGCGTAAAGCGGTTCTCACACACTTGTTCATAATTCTGGCGTTTAGGTTCTTCCCCTTCTGTGCGGGGATAAACGACTTCAAGAATATGGGATTCTACATCAATATAGTAGATTGCACGGCTTGCTTTCGCTACACTATCCATTGTTAATTTGTAAATTTGATTTTCTTCCATAAAGTACACCTCTTTTCTCTGCTTATTTTATAAATAAATTAACTCCAAAGCCTGGTTTGTTAACATGAATTATACCATAATTTGTTTAATAATGCCACTAATCTGGAATAGTAATGATAGTAACATTTTATTGACGGATAACTATATAAGTGATATTCTGGGTTGCAGAGTAACTATATGTGGATGGGAGGCAGCTTATGAGAATAATTTTGCATATAGGTAACTATAAAACCGGAACATCAGCTTTGCAGAATTTTCTATTTAATAACAGGAAGCAGCTAGAAAAGTGTGGCATATACTATGGAAATACATGGAAGATAGTTAATAACCATGCAGGACTTGCATTTGGAATATTAAAAGAAGCATTGGAAAAATATGTACTGCTAAATTTTTGCAGTGATTTAGAAGATTTAGAGGAAAATCCCAGCGTTATTGCAACAAAACTCCGTTTTACCGCAGAATCAAGAGGCGCTGGCACAATAATAATTTCACATGAGGGGCTTTTTGCGGATTTATTACAGGTTTTGGCAGGTTTAAGCAGCAGTTTCAAAATAAAAGACAGGGATAATGTAAATGAATATATATCTGCAAGACTTAAGGAACTGTTCCCAGAAGCAGAAATTGTCTGTTATCTGAGGCGGCAGGATTTATACATTGAGTCAATGTATATGGAATATTGCAAAGTTCCATGGAGAATATGGGAATTTCCCGTAATATTTGAAGAGTTTGTTAAAAAACAAAAATTATGTCTTAACTATTTTAATGAAATATCAAGATGGAAAAAATATTTTGGAAACAAGGTATCTTTCAAAATCTATGACATAGGAAATTTGTTAAATAAAGATATAATCTATGATTTTTTGTGCTGTTATGCTGGAATCGGAATTAAAGAGATAAGCCAGTTCCAGCAAATTAGCATTTCAGAAAAAAATACCAGTTTATCGAGAGATGCACTTGAACATAAACTGTTAAATAAAATTAATGAGCCACTATTAAACTATCTATATAAGATTTATTCTGAAGAATACCCTGATGCCAGAAAATATAGTTTTATGTCATATAATAAAAGGATTGTGCTTCTGGACAGATATAAAAAAAGCAATAAAATGCTTTTTGGTGAAAAAAACTTTAATTACAGTATCCAGCCTGATATAGAATATTCTGGTCTTTCGGACAGTAAGTGTAAAGAAATCAGACAGTGGATGAAACACGCAATAGAATATATTGAGATAGGAACATAAAGAGCTTAAAAAAGCATAATGTATATTAACAAATATTTAATTCAATGTTATTATGGAGGATATTATGCTTAATAAACTTTGGGGGTTTATGATACTTATTGGAATAAGTTTTGGAATTATAACAGGAGAAGTGGAAGCACTAAGCAATGCTGCTATTGACAGTGCAGGAGAGGCAGTTTCACTTGCTATAACAATGTTAGGCATTATGGCTATGTGGACTGGACTTGTTGAAATTACAAGACGTTCAGGACTTTTAAATACTTTAACACAAAAATCAGGACCATTGTTAAAATTTCTCTTTCCACGTATACCAGAAGACCATGTAGTTAATGAATATATAGCTGCTAATATTATAGCTAATGTTCTAGGACTGGGCTGGGCGGCTACACCAATGGGGCTAAAAGCAATGAAAGAGCTGGCCGGACTTGAACGTGAACGTACTGGCAACGGAAAAACAGTAAAAGCTTCAGACGAAATGTGTACATTTTTAGTTATAAATATCTCTTCCCTGCAGCTTATTCCTGTAAATGTGATTGCATACAGAAGCCAGTATGGCTCAGTAAATCCGGCAGCAGTTGTACTGCCAGGACTTATAGCAACGGCAGTAAGTACTGCCACAGCTATTATTTTCTGCAGGATTATGTGCAGAAAAGGAGAAAAAAACTAAATTACACAAATATCAGGGAAATGAGGTATTTATGAAAAAAAGAATTAAACCAGTACTATTTATTTTATGTGCCATTATATCTGTCGCAATGGCATATACAGTATTTACAAATGCCGGAAACAATAAAACAGCCTATGTTGCATTAGGTGACAGTATTGCTGCAGGCTATGGGCTTGATGGCTATTCTCCTGGCCAGGAAACACCACCAGATGACAGCTACCAGTCGGTTGTAGCCAGTTTTTTAAAAACTGTACCATATAATTATGCGGTATCAGGTGATGACAGCAACAGCTGTATCAACATACTTAATTCAGGCAAAGCAGATGATGCACTTGCCACAGCAGATATTGTAACAGTTTCAATAGGCTCTAACGATTTATTAAAGCCATTTACGGAAATAGTAAAAGAAACACTGCAAATAACAGGAGGTAACAGCCCTTCTATAGCAGATATTCTTGCAGCAGCAAGTGACTTGTATGTCCAGTTAAAAGACAACAAAATCCTTTATGAAAAAGCACAGGCATTTTCTGCAAACTTTGCCGTAATAATAAATCTTTTAAAACAAAAAGCCCCAAAGGCTGAAATATATGTAACAAATATTTATAATCCATATAAATATGTAATGCTGTTAGATGAATCTGCTGACAGTTATATAAAAGAAATAAATAAAGCATTTGATACAGATTCAGATGATTATACTGTAATAGATTTATATACGATGTTTAACAACAAGGAACTTACTAATGTCAGGTTTGATATATCAGATTTACCTGGTATAAATTTAGACCCACATCCATCTAAAGAAGGACATAAAGAAATTGCCTCAGCTATTTTAAATGCACTGGATAAAAAACATGCACCTGGCACACCAGATATATCAAGTATAAAAAGCACAGCTAAAAACCAGATTTCAGTAAAGCTTTTATGTCCAACAGCTAAATCTGGTTATGAGATAAAATTTTCTTTATCTAAAAATAAAAAATTTAAGCTGCTGGCAGCCACTACAAAAAACAAAACTGTCATTAAGTCTTCAAAGCTTAAACCAGGCAAAACATATTATATTAAGGCAAGAAGCTATAATAATGTTAATGGTATAAAATATTATAGTGCATACAGCCAGCTTAAAAAAGTCCATATAAAAAGTAACCTAAAGAACCATGGACTGCCAGTTAATTCAAGCGGATATTCGCAATCCGCTTCGCTACTTGCTCATAACCTCATAGCTGCTGTCGCAGCTTTTCAGCGGGAGCTTGTACTCCCACTGAAACAAGTAAGTCCCTACCCACCGCTTATGTTTCTGCAACATAGAAGCGGGGGACTTACTTGATGAGGTTAAAACAGGCAGTCACGGATAAATATTTAATTTTTATTATAGATTTTACTTCTGTAAGATCCATCTGTTATATTAATATAACGTATAAATAGTGAAACTTTATTATCAGGGTTTAAGCAGTTCCAGACTGTATTTCCAAATTCATCCATATCGTCTTTTATCCCAACAAGTTTTGGTTCTCCTTCAAAGCTTGGAAGCGGACTGCCATCATGCATATATGTGTGTATAAAATGCCCTTCTCCGTTTACAGGGTTTTCATAGTCAAATGTATAGCGGTTACAGGCATCTGGATTGCCATTATTACTTTTTAAAATAGACATAGAATATCTAAAAACACCATTTTCAATATTGAGAATAGCAGAAATACGAGGAGTGTAATTTGGTGCATCCGGCTCAAATGTTCTGGTTAAAAGTGCCTGTCCAAATGTATAACCACTGTTCATAAGTTCATATACTGTATCTGTCTGGTCACCATTAGTTACTATGGTATTATTGCCAAGCACACGTACAGGTGCATAAATTATAAGACTTGGGTCACTTAGCTTTGAAGGGTCATAAGCCTGTGTACGTATGCCCGCACCATCTTCCACAAAGACCCTGTTCCTGCTATTCTCACTGCGCCCCATTATAAAATACGCAATTACAGCATGTATGCCATCTGGTGTCCTGCCTGTAACAATTCCACGCCCTGGATATTCATTAGATAAAAGTTCCGTTTCTAAAGATAATTTTTCCATTGTTGTCCTCCATCTTTTCTTTTAGTGATGGAACAGCCTTAATCCTGTAAATGCCATTACCATTCCAAATTCATTACATGCATCGATTACATTCTGGTCATTCTTTGAGCCACCTGCTTCTGCTACATACTTAACACCACTTTTGTGCGCCCTTTCAATATTATCACTGAAAGGTATAAATGCATCAGAGCCAAGTGTAACATTGTCAAGATTTTTAATCCACTCTGCACGCTCTTCCCTTGTCATAGGCTCTGGCTTCTCTGTAAAGAAGTTTTGCCATTTGCCATCAGCAAGTACATCCATATAGTCATCAGAAAGATATACATCAATAGTATTATCCCTGTCAGGGCGGCGTACATCATTTTTAAATGGCAATGAAAGTGCTTTTGGGGACTGGCGTAAAAACCACTTATCTGCTTTGTCACCAGCGAGGCGGGTACAGTGGATGCGTGACTGCTGGCCAGCACCTATGCCGATTGCCTGGCCATCTTTTACATAGCAGACAGAATTCGACTGTGTATATTTTAAGATAATATTTGCAAGCATCATATCATTTAATGCGGTTTCAGAAAGTTCTTTTTTCTCCGTAACAATATTAGAAAAGAGTTCTTTTGTAGTTTTGACATTATTATGTCCCTGCTCAAAGGTTATTCCAAATACATCCTTAGTTTCAAGTAAGGCTGCCTCATAACCAGGGTCAATTTTAATAATACAATATGAGCCCCTTTTCTTTTCTTTTAATATTTCAAGAGCTTCATCTGAATATGAAGGTGCAATAATGCCATCAGAAACAAGGGTTTTAAGATATTTTGCTGTAGAAGCATCACATTCGTCAGAAAGTGCTGCAAAATCCCCAAATGAAGACATCCTGTCTGCACCCCTTGCACGGATATAAGCAGTTGCTATGGGTGTAAGCTCTATATCATCATCTACAAAATACACCTTTTTCATAGTATCATCCAGTGGAACATCAATCGCAGCACCTGCCGGACTTACATGTTTAAATGACGCGGCAGCAGCATGTCCTGTTGCTTCTTTAACTTCCCTGACAAGCTGCCAGCTATTAAAAGCATCCAAAAGATTAATATAACCAGGATTTCCATTTAATACTTCAAATGGGAGTTCACCTCCATCTTTCATAAATACCCTTGAAGGCTTCTGGTTTGGGTTGCATCCATACTTTAACTGAATCTCTTTCATAAAAATCTCCTCTCAAAAATGTGTATATTTATATACAA
>DKXQ01000171.1:4934-10026 GCA_002493085.1 Lachnoclostridium sp. UBA7122 | reverse complement strand
CATGCCCGGCACACAAGAAAAACCAGAGGTCTGTTAATTGATGATGCTTGTGCACATCAATTCCAAACCTCTGGTTTTCCAGTCAGTCTTTTATCCTGTATTTTTCAGTTTTATCTATCTGGATAATTTTACCATCCTGAATAATAAGCGTGATGCTTCCATATTTCACATCACGTAACAGTTCTTCAAGAGTGCCAAAATGCGGACTATCCAAAACCTGCTTACTTTCTGTTTCTTTCATTCACATCCGCCTCCAATCCGGACAAAATCTGTCTGCCTAATTATTATTGAACAATGGAGTAGATAAATATCTGTCACCAGAGTCAGGAAGTAATACTACAATCGTCTTTCCTTTATTTTCCGGTCTGTCCGCAAGAATCACTGCTGCCTTAAGCGCAGCACCTGAAGATATCCCCACAAGGATTCCTTCACTTACAGCAAATGCCTTGCCTTCTGCAAATGCATCCTCATTCTCAACCGCAATAATTTCGTCATATATTTCCGTATTGAGAACTTCTGGGACAAATCCAGCGCCAATTCCCTGGATTTTATGTGCCCCCGGAGTTCCCTTTGATAAAACAGGGCTTCCCGCCGGCTCA
This sequence comes from Lachnoclostridium sp. UBA7122, assembly GCA_002493085.1. Classification (GTDB taxonomy): domain Bacteria; phylum Bacillota; class Clostridia; order Lachnospirales; family Lachnospiraceae; genus Butyribacter. The sequence continues at coordinate 9,427 of DKXQ01000171.1, read as the reverse complement.
ACTGCCACAATTTTCACATCTGGATTCTTTTCTTTTAAGTATTCACCAACACCTGTGATAGTTCCGCCCGTTCCTACACCAGCAACAAAAATGTCAACTTTTCCTTCTGTCTGTTCCCAGATTTCCGGTCCTGTTGTAGCTTTATGCACCGCCGGGTTCGCTGGATTAACAAACTGTCCTAAGATAACTGCTCCATCAATTTCTTTTGAAAGCTCTTCTGCTTTTGCGATAGCCCCCTTCATTCCCTTGGCTCCTTCTGTGAGTACCAGTTCTGCGCCATATGCCTTTAAAAGGTTTCTCCTCTCAACACTCATGGTATCCGGCAGGGTAAGGATTGCCCGGTATCCCTTTGCAGCTGCAACAGCGGCAAGACCGATTCCTGTATTCCCGCTGGTAGGTTCAATAATGGCTGCTCCCTCTTTTAAAATCCCTTTCTTTTCCGCATCCTCAATCATTGCCAGTGCAATACGGTCCTTCACGGACCCCGCTGGATTGAAGTATTCCAGCTTTGCAAGAATTGTGGCATCTTTCAAGCCTGCTTTCTTTGCATACCCATTCAGCTTCAGTATTGGGGTTTTTCCGATTAACTCCAGTGCACTTTCTTTGATCTGGCTCATAATAATTATCTCCTTTCTTAATTCCTATTTATGTAATAGGCTTTATATGTTTTACTCCATGTTACACATTATACTTTTTCATATTTACCTTGTCAATAGATTTTCTTAATCAAGGTAATAGATTGTTCCGTTTACACATAATAGATATTGTCTATGGTTTAGAATGAACCTGACATATTCCTAAAAAATATTCATACAATCTGGTACATTTTCTAACCTCTGGATGAAAGAAAACACCAGCTATTTTATAAATTTGCAAAATCCAAAAACAGTAACCGCATTTTTTCTTCAGTTTCAAAAAATTCATTTTTATGGTCCGTGCCTGTGTATATCTGTTTCCCATCCTGATAGGCAATCAGCGTGTTCATAGGAACAGGTTCCCATACATGGTGGTCAAGCGGTTTTGTTGATATTACAACTGCATCTCCCTTCCGGCATCTGTATAAGCTGTTTTGATAATTGGTATGTACATACATCAGTTCACCGTCAAATAAAAGGAGGTTTATCTTATTTTCAGGTGTGATTTCACAAAGAATTTCATCGGCCATCTCAAATCTCTCCTGTCCTGATAGTTCTTTTTTCTTTTCTATCCTGATATTCATCCGGCTGACAATGTATGCCAGAATCCTTTCACTATCCGTTTGTCCCTGTTGGCAATGTGTAAAAGGATTCAGCAGACCACAGTCAAAAACCGTTCCATTATGCGCCAGTGTCCATGTCCTGTTACTGTTATCCCGCATGACAAAAGGATGTGTATTTTCGTAACCCTGGTTCCCCCTCGTGGCGAGCCTTATATGTGCAATCATTTTATCTGCTTCCACTTTAAATTGTAATCTCTGTCTTAGATAATTACTTTTATGTGAGGCTTCCGGCTGTTTTTCCAAAGATACTGCATTCCCATAAAAAAATGCCATTCCCCATCCGTTGGGATGTTCGACACCATGTGAAAAAAATTCCCAAAGAAGTTCATTTAATTCCAGTTTGCTATGGGAGGTTACGCCAAATAATTCACACATTTATTCTCCCTGCCTTTCCTTTACAAGTTCCAGTCCTTTTTTTACATACCCATCTCCAAATTGTTTCCTGATTCTCCATGCATATCTGTTATCTGCATCTGTAAATTTTTCATATTCAAACTGCAGGATTTCCTCCACATCTAACGAAAGTCCGCCATAGAATTCTTTCATCATATCGATTACTTTTAAAGCAGCATGGGCTACAGAATATAATTCTCCATCTGGTGTTAATATATTGACTGTCTTTAAATCGTACCGGGCAGCGTTCTTAAAATTCTGCACCGCCTGAATCTGTTCCTTTTCGCTGAGCGGCTGGCCTGGGGCTGTAGCAAGCCAGACCATTAAAAGCTGTGCGAAGATAATATCCTTTTCCTCCACGCCAGCGCTTACAAGGGGATTTAAATCAAACATGCGCAGCTCTATATGATTGACACCATTTCTGCACAATGACTCTAAGTTATTTTCTCCTGCTGGCTTTAACCGTATCGGATAATACAGTTCAGAAGCTGCCTTCAATAATCCCATATCCACATATTTCCGTATACTGTCTGCATATGCGGAAATATTATGATAATCCAGAATAGGAGCAAACTCATTCCAATATCCCATTTCACCACATCTGACTGATGCCATTCCTGTAAACACATTCTGGCCGTAGACACCTTTTTCCACAAATGAGCTGTCCAGAAGCGGGCTTGCCGCAGTCACTGCCACAAGCAGCCAGCCATATGCCGCCAGTTTCTGTGCCAGTTCCAGATAAAACCTGTTTTTATATTCCTGGTAATCTGTCTCTTTCTGATACTGAAAATCCGCTTCCAACAGTTTCTCAGAAAACGAGTAGTTCACATGTATTCCGGAAAAGGTCATTTTATACCGTCCGTATTTTGCAGACAGATATTCCCTGTATGCAGTTTTAGATACTTCAATTCCCTCAAAAACGGCAACTGGAATGTCAGATTCATTCTCAATATAAGGCGGATTAGAAAACGGCCAAAGGTATTCCCTTTCCGGCAGGCTTTCTAATCTTTCATAAATACGCCTGTTGTGAAATTCCAGTTCTTCCACCGCTCCTTTTGCGCTGGTATGTACTGATGTGTTGATTTCTGTCTGATTCTCACAGAAATCTTTTACAATATGTGTATCATCGGGAAATGGATGCAGCGAATGGGACAGAGTGCCATCTTTTTTTATCCTCAGGCTTTCTTTCTCCAGTCCAAAATTTCCTTCTAAAATACGTTTTTTTACATCATTATTTTCAATATGTAACATTACAAACCTGCCTCTTTATTCCTGTATTGCTTTTTTAATCCTTTCCAATGCTTCTGACAGCACACTCCGGGGACAGGCAGTATTGATTCTCTGAAACCCGCTTCCGCTCTCCCCGAATATTTTTCCACTGTCAAGCCACAGTTTTGCCCTATGTACAATACGTTTCTCCAGTTCCTCTGTACTTAGTCTAGTTCCTCTGAAATCCAGCCAGACAAGATAAGTTCCCTCATGCTCTGCCATGCGTACGCCATGCAGATTTGATTCCACATACCTTTTGGTAAATGCTATGTTATCCGCTACATAAGAAAGCATTGCCTGATACCACTCCTCCCCCCTTGCTGTATGCGGCTTCACATGCAACAAGCCCCATAACGCCAAGCTGGCTTGTGCCTGCAGCCTCCAGTTCCTTACGGAACTTATGCTTCAAATCAAGGTCCGGGATAAAAATGTTGGACATCATCAGGCTGATAAGAAAAATAACTTAATCTTTTCCTCCTTAATCTTTTTTTCAAAATCGTCAAAATCCATATGGTAACGGTTATCCTCTCCCAGAACTAACGTGTTGCTGGCTACTTTTCTCCCATTGTCTTCTATCACTTCTGAAAACGGATTGGTGGGAGTCTCAATGTAAACCGCTTTTGTATTTTCATTAATATAACTCTCCACATCTTCTTTATAACAATCAATACTTGAGAATGTAATTCCGTTTTTTTTTTGATACATTATTAAAAAGCCTTATGACTCCCCCATAAAGGTCTGCATCCACAATCAAATGGTCTCCTGGAGAAAAAAGCTCCATCATCAAAGTAATTGCTGCCATCCCTGTTGAAAATGCCAATGCATCGGAGCCATTTTCAAGCACAGCCACTACCTTTTCCAAATGCTCCCTTGTAGGGTTCTGCAGTCTGCTGTAATCATACCCTGTGCTCTTACCTACGCCTAAATGTGCATAGGTTGAGGTCTGGTAAACCGGATAGCTTACTGCCCCGTAATTGTTGCTGCATCCCTCTTCTTCTTCCAAATGCAGACATTTTGTTTCAATTCCTCTCGCCATAATTATTCCTCCTGGTTAACCTAAAGATTTATCTTTGTATTTTGCTATTTCCTCCAGATATTTCTGTCCTATCGCACTTAATGGTGCTTCTTTTCTTGATATATATCCAATCGTCATCCGTTCATCTGATTTCAGTTTTACGGCACAATAATCCTTTCCATTCAAATCTTCACATATAATGCCTGAGCATAAAGTGAATCCATTCAGTCCAACCATAAGATTTAACATGGTAGCCCTGTCATTGGCACGGATAAACCTTTTGTACTGGTAAGTGCTTAAAACCTCTTCTGCAAAATAAAAAGAATTGTACTCTCCCTGTGCAAAGCCAAGACATGGATACTCCTCAAGCTCCAGATAGTTATAGTTTTTGACAATATAAAAAGCAGCCGGCAGGCAAAGTTACACCATCCTTTCCAACCGGCACTTGCTACTAACTTTATTTCATGATAAAATAATTAAAAAGGATGGTTTTATGGCTAATATTTTAATTGTAGAAGATGAAAAGAATATGCAGGACATTATCTGTGAATATATGCA
>DKXQ01000171.1:0-4589 GCA_002493085.1 Lachnoclostridium sp. UBA7122 | reverse complement strand
TTAATGAAAAATAATCCTATGGATTTGATGGTGCTGGATATTATGATGCCGCATCTTGATGGCTTTTCTGTATGTAAAATGGCAAGGGAAATGAGCAGTCTGCCAATTATCATGCTGACCGCTAAAAGTGATGAAGAAGATAAATTAAAAGGCTATGAATATGGCGCTGATGATTATATGACAAAACCGTTTAGCCCGAAAATATTGCTTGCAAAGGCAAACGCTTTGCTCCGCCGCACTTCTGTAGCACCTATGGATACAATAAGTGCAGGAAAAATAACGATAAGTCCTGCCGCACATAAAGTGTTCTTAGACGGTACAGAAATCACGCTGACATACAAAGAATATGAGCTGCTGTATTTCTTTATGTCTAATCCTGAACAGATTTTTTCACGGGAACAACTGTTAAACCGGATTTGGGGATATGACTTTGAGGGGAATACACGGACGGTTGATACACATATCAAAACATTGCGGCAAAAGCTGGGAAGCGAGGGAAAATCCATTGTAACGCTTATCCGTTCCGGGTATAAATTTGAGGTGGCAAAATGAAAGAACAATTTTCACTCCGCACGGTACGGAAAAAAATAATTATGATTTCAAAAATTGCAGGTATCGTTTTAATGGTTTCATATCTTATTTCAACACGGCTGCCTTTGGAAGAGAATGTTTCTTTTCTGCTATGGATAATATTTGTTGTTTTACTGACTCTTATGATAGATTATTTATTAGGAAGATTTATTTCAAATCCAGTCAGCAAAATTTGTGAAATGGCACACAGGACAGCAAGGTTAGATTTTTCCCAGCCTTGCAGGATAACATCAAAGGATGAATTTGGCGGGCTTGCAGATAATCTTAACAAAATGTCCGAAAATTTGCAGGATACGCTTGAAAAGCTGGAAAAAGCAAATATCCAGCTTGAAAAAGATGTGCAGCAGGAAAGAAAACTGTTGGGGGAAAGAAAGGAATTAACAGACCAGCTTTCCCATGAAATGAAAACACCTATAGGAATTATCCGTGCTTATGCGGAGGGAATACAGGATGAAACAGATGAATTGAAAAGACAAAAATACTGTGAAATCATTATTTCGGAAACAGAAAAAATAGGTACGCTTATCGGAACTTTATTAGATTTGTCCGCATTGGAAAATGGGGCTGTATCATTGATGCCGGAACGGTTTGACTTCGTAGAATTCGTAGAAACGGTAGCAGGCCGGTTATTGATAGATATGCCAGAAACCGGTTTTAAATTACAGTACAGACTTCCGGAGCATAAAGTTTTTGTTTATACGGACAAACAGCGTATGGAACAAGTCTTAAATAATTTAATTGAAAATGCAAAAAAAATGTATTACCAAAGGGAATTTTACGCTTATCATTAATAGAACAAGACAATATGCTTTATTTTTCCATTTATAACCAGGGTACTTCCATACCACTGAAAAAGCTGCCTAAAATATGGGAGAAGTTCTACCGTGATAAAAATGTAAAATACAGTGGTTCGGGATTGGGTCTTGCCATTGTTGCACAAATTTTATCCATGCAAGATTTAGAATATGGAGCAGAAAATTTATCAGATGGTGTGAAGTTCTTCTTTTTAATTCCAATTATAAAATAAGATTTTCTTATAAACGGCTATTTCTTTAAAAGTAAAAGGAAAGCCGTTTTTCATATTTCACACCAATTTCACAGAGACCACACTTCGATTTCACCTTATTTTTTTATCTTATATGCACACAGCCGCATAAAGAATTTAACTGTGTTGCAGCCAAGTAGCGGAGCAGATTGCTGATATCTGCTTGAATAACTGACAAGGAGGAATGGCATATGTTTTTAGGAGATGCGTGGTATTGGTGGCTGGTAATTGTAGCAGTGTTGATAATTTCTATTCCTTTCAAGATAAAGTTTATGAAATGGTGGAATAAACGCCAGCAGGAGCAGAAAGACAGCAGACGTGGTAAGTGGGGTGATGATGAATGATTGAAGTTAAAGACCTGACGTTTTCATACGGAAAGGATAAACAGGCTTTACATGGTTTAAATTTTTCTGTAGGAGATGGAGAGATTTTTGGCTTTCTGGGACCTAATGGTTCTGGAAAATCAACGACACAAAAAATCCTCACTGGAGTTTTGAAAGGACATGGCGGCTATGTGTCATTGTCCGGACAGGATATTTCTACAGTACATACACAGGATTTTTTTAGGAAGATAGGTGTCTTGTTTGAATTTCCCTATCTGTATGCAAATTTAAGCGCAATTGATAATCTTAAATATTTTTCCTCGTTTTATCCTGCAAAGCAGCTTAGAGATATTGGGGAGATTTTAGAAAAGCTGGAGTTTAAAGCTGATTTTATGAAAAAGCCGGTTTCATCGTACTCAAAAGGTATGCGGCAGCGTGTAAGTATGGCAAGGGCGCTGATAAGCAGCCCTGAACTGTTATTTTTAGACGAGCCAACAAGCGGGCTTGACCCTTCTGGTGCTGTCCTGTTCCGCAAGATTATAGAAGAAGAACGGGAGAAGGGTACAACAGTATTTTTAACCACACATAATATGCTGGATGCAGATTTATTATGTGACAGGGTAGCTTTTATTACAAACGGAAATATCGTTGCATTGGACACACCAAAAAGATTAAAAGAACAAAACAGTAATCACCGTGTACGAATTGAATATCTGTATCAGGGCAGGCGTGAGGAAAATGTAATAGAAATCCCAGAATTAGAAAAAGGTATTCCTTTTAGGCATGATGAAATTATAAGTATCCATTCAGAAGAACCAACTTTAGAAGATATGTTTATCCAGTATACGGGAAGGAGACTGTCCTGATGTGGAAAAATTTCTGTTCTTTATTCAAAAAAGACTGCCAAATGATGATAGCCGGAAAATTTTTTCTTGTTGCTTTTGGTTCACTGATTATTTATACATTGTTTATTAACTATGGTTACATCCATTATATGAATGACAGGCTCTGTAATGTATATCTGTATGACCCGCAGGGAACACAGCAGGAAGTGTCTGGACTGGTTTATCCAGTGGCTTCGTCAGAAGAATTAAACGCAGTTCTTTCCTCTGATACAAATGGCGTAGGAATAGATGCCAGTTCTGGTACACCAGATATTGTTTTTTATTATGGAAGTGAAAAAAGTGATAACCATAGAGCTGACTATGCATTGTCACTGCTTCATCAGGAAAATAAGTACACTGCGCAGATAACAGGTACAAATACACTGGAGTCAAAACAGCGGAAAGAAATGTGCTGCGAATTATTGTTTATAGAAATCACTGCCGTTGGCTTTTTGGGGATTGCCTCAGTACTGTTTAAAGAAAAGCAAATGGGGACTATTCGTGTACATGCAGTCCTGCCATTTAAAAAGGGATTATTTATCATAGCTAAATTGACTGTATTTCTGCTGTCCGATTTGATTTTTGCGGTATTGATGACTGTATTTAATATAGGAGTTTCTGATGCTGCCGTTATTTTACCTGCAGTATTGGTGCAGACTGCAATTTTGTCATTGATTATGGCACTTATGGGATTTGGATGTACTATGATGCTAAACGACTTCAGGCAATTTTCCCTTGCCTATGTGGTAATCGTCATTTTTGCTTCAGCACCCGTATTTTTATCGGCAAATACTTCTGTAAAAATGGCATGGATAGACTTACACCCTTTCTATCATATATATATGGGGCTTAAAAATGCCTGCTTTGGAACGCCTGTCATCAATCCAGTTTACTATATTTGTTCTGTTTGTGAAATTGTCATTCTGTTTCTGATTGTCCAGACAGCATTTCACAAGGAAATGGGAAAGGAGGGCTGATTATGAAAGGTTTATTTTATCAGCTCAAAAGTGTATGGAAAGACAAACTTTGCATTATGTCTTTTCTCTTACCAAGCATCGTTGCTTTAGCTTTGAATTTTATCGGTGGAATTGACCTCTCTTCTGTATCTGAATTTCATTTTGGTGTGTTGGAAGGTGACCTGTCTGTCCAGACAATCTCATGGTTAGAAAGGTATGGTTCTGTAACTATATATAAAACCCAGGAAGAATTAACCAATGCAGTCAATGAACCTTCGACATACATGATTGGAGTAAAATCTGATGGCGGCAATATCCAGACTATGGTATCTGGTGATGAACTGGATTTGTTCCGCCAGACAGCTGATACACTTCCAGCATTGTATGAGGGGAGAGAAAGTGCAGGGCAGATAAGCATCACTGTTTTAGAGCGTCCTGATATGATGGCAGGACTTCAAAATATATTTATTGCTATAACATTAATTGTTGCCATGTTTATGGGATGTACTTTTAATGCGGTGAACATAATATCTGAAAAAGAAGATGGTATTGACCTGGTCAATCAGGTATTGCCTATGACACAAAGCGGGTATGTGATACAAAAAATATCTGTAGGCTTTATAGGTGGAAGCCTGTCTGCCATTTTAACTGTCTGTTGTTATTTCCGGATTCCGGTTAAAAACATACTTCTCATGCTGGTGCTGATTATTCTTTCTGCGTTTATAGCTGCGCTGGCTGGGCTGATTACCGGCAAATTTTCTGAAAACCCAATGTCATCAACTTAAGAATT
>DKXQ01000262.1 GCA_002493085.1 Lachnoclostridium sp. UBA7122 | reverse complement strand
TAATTATGCAATATAAAACTATGCGTTATTTATTGAACGATATAGTAGATTATTTTTAATACTGCAGGTGTTTAAGCAGACATGCTGGTATTTATACATAATTACAGGAAGACATACATACAGAACAACATGTTTATATGATTATTTGCCTGTATGCAGCAATAATTACAAGTTTTCATGTAGACAAGTAGATATTGTTACTTGATTTCTTGTAAACAGAAGGGAGGAAAATACATGAAAATTATTTCGGTATCTAATATTAAGGGAGGAGTTGGAAAGACAACAACTGCTGCAGTACTAGCTGTGGGATTAGTAGAAAAAGGCTATAAGGTTTTGATGGTTGACAGTGACCCACAGGCTAATTTAAGTATTTGTTTTATGCAGGAACAATCAGATGAAATTCCAAGTTTATACCATGTTTACAGTGGGGAAGGACATATTGAAGATGTTAAAACCAGGATAAAAGACAGGCTTGATATTGTTCTGGGAGATTTTTCTTTGTGCAATGCAGACATGCAATTTTTAAAGGCTGGAAGGTTAAAAATGTTACAGAGGGCATTTAAAAGACTTAAAACAGGATATGACTTTGCAGTTATTGATACACCACCGAACATGGGCATATTGTCATTAAATGCATTCTTTGTAAGTGATTATGTTATTGTGCCAGCAGCTGTGGATTCTTTTTCTTTAAAAGGAATAAGGCTTTTAAAAGAAACAATTGATGATGTATCAGAAGAAGCAGGAAAAGAGTTGCCTGTTGCAGGTATTTTACTTACAAAATACAACAGCAGAACAAAAGTATCAAGACTGTTGGAAAAATCGTTAAATTCTGCTGCTGAGTTATTGGGTACAAAAGTTTTTGAAAGCAGAATTAGACAGGCAGTTGTGCTTCAGGAAAGCCAGATTGCAAAGGAGGATTTATTTTCATATGCTGCAAATGCAAAAGTGACAGAAGACTACAGAGGATTTATTAATGAATTTCTGGAAAGGACAGGAGGGTGAGCATGGGAGGTATAAATATCAAATTGATGCAGGGGATAGATGAGACCGAAAATCAGATGCAAAAAGAAAAACAACCACCAAAATCAGAAGAACCAGTGAAGAAAGAAGAAAAAAACAAAGATATCCAGAAAGCTGCTGGAAAGCCTCGAACCACAAAGGAACAGCCAAAGGTGAAGAAAAATACAACAATGAGAAAAAACAATGAAAATAAAACTGATAAAATGCTGAAGAAGCAGGTGTTTTCATTCAGAGCTATGGTTTCAGATGTAACAGTGTGGAAAGCATATGCAATCGCAACAGGGCAGACTGTTGAAAGCATTGGTAATAATGCCATGCATGAATATTTAAAGAAACATAAATTATCAGGTGCTGAGCAAGTGATATTTGATGCGATAAAGACAAGAGATTCCAATGGCAGTGAATAAAAAGGAAGAATAGTGTCAGTTAATGTTGGTTTAAATTAGAGAAAAATGTTAGAAAGTCTTTGGATTCTATGCAAACATGCAGATGTATCAACATGCAAGATTGTAGACATGTTTACTGGAAAATGGTATAAGCATAGATTTTTTTCATTTTTTATGTCAAAAGATGAGATCTGCATTGCAAATCTCATCTCTTTTTGATGTTTGTAATTTTCTTGTTTTTTACAGTGGTTAAATGAACATTTTAGAACACTTGTCGATTCCGAGTAACATCAACCGAGGAAGAAAATCATTCTGTACATATTCTATTAATGATTTCAGCCATTTTTGTTCGGTTTCTCCTATTTTGGAGCGAACAATAATTTGGATGCTGAATGGCATCATGTTTTTGATTTGATATGTGCCTTTTCCTGATTCTTCAATTGTTATGCTTGATTCCTTTAAACTATCAAATAGCTGCTGTGGCATGTCCCTGCTGATTATGGTAATTGTGACATCATCTGCTTTTATGCAGTTATTCTCAAACCCACTTGCTTTGTATAAAGATGTATATGCAATTGTTTTATATAAATGGTCAGTATCTAACTTTTTGTCAAAATAAGTGTAATCAATGATATTATGTCCTCTGAAAATCTTCCCAATAGCATTCTGGATTTGAACATCAGGTGATTTTATTATTGCTAGAAGAAAAGCAGCGACAGGCTGCAAATACATGCAGTCATTTGGATTGTATCCAGTGTTAATGTTGGCTGTATCAAGCTCAATCTTTAATGCATCGCAAAATACAGTATTTGCTTTTGTTATATCCATATATTAGTACCTTCCTTTCTGTTTTGAAAGTTTCTTGTATTTATATGTATGGACTGAGGTCTCATACAGTAAGTAACAAAAATCCTCCTCTGATTTTTTACTTCAAATAGAATATGAATTATTTTTATGGTTGAAAGTTTTATTCGTGTGCCATCAGTTTGTATTTTTGCGAAATTTAAAAGGATTAATTTTTTGCTAAAATGCATCTATACAAAAAAGATATATTGCTTGTCTGGAACTAAGGACAGAAAAGAAAGGAGGGAAAATGTTTTCATTTTTGTTTGGCAAAATAAAGAAAAAGCTTAATAAGAAAGGAGGCAGAATGTCAGATAAAGAGCATAAACCAGTCTGTGGACATGAATGCGAAACAAAAGAAGCTGTCAACATGGATTTGGAGGATATGGTCCACTTGGTCTGCATTATGGATGCATACAGGAAATTGAATATAACATGTTGTGGTGAAGAGATAATGATGGGATTTGATGAAGGATGCATTGGAGCATTAAGCAGGATTTATAAAGTGATTGAGCACAATGCCTGTGCAGATATGAGAAAAGATGATTTTAAGAAAGGCGATAAAATCCTGCTGGATACCTCTTTAGCAGCAGAGGAACGAGCAAAAAAACTGCTTGGAAAAGGAGCAGAGAAAAGCAGAAAGGAAGGGGAGTTTAATGGGTAAAGGCAATTTAGGCCATGACGAGATAAAACAAGAAGAAAAAAATGCAGCAGTAAGCTTGCTTGTAACAGTATTTGAAATGCATGAAGATGAAAGGCTGCTTAACAAAGCTTTGGATGATTTTTTATGTTGCTATGGGGAGGAGATTCCAGGATGGCTTCAATGTTTATATGAACACTTTTGTAGCAGTGACAGCAGTAAAAAACAGGTAATTAAACAGTTTGCCAAAAAACATAATTTGGAAATCAAGGATGGTTTCAAATAAAGATATTGATAAAAACGAGGAGGTAAGATAAATGGATGAAAGGCTAAAGGAGATTGTGGATAATTTAGAATCTATGACAATTGGTTTAGATGAAACATTCAAATTTCATTATGATATGTGCGGGAAGTGTTGCATACACAGGGAAGATATCCTGTTGTCACCAAAAGACATCTATAATATGGCTAAAGAATTGAATTTATCAGCAGAGGATTTGTTTAAGCAGTATTGTGAAGTTTATATTGGTCCAGACTCTAAAGTTCCAATTGTCAGGTTAAAACCAAGAGGTTCAGTAAAGAGATGTCCATTACTGAAGAACAGAAAATGCATCGTACACAAGGCGAAACCAACAGTATGTGCCATGTTTCCGATTGGCAGGTGTATAGTTGCAGCAAACCCAAAAGAAGGTCTTAAGGATATCAGGCAAGGTCAGTTTCAGTATATTTTCAGCAATCCTGGATGTGGGGATGATTCAGAAACATATACAGTGAGGGAATACTTGGAATCTTTTGGGATTCCTATTGAGGATAATTTTTTTCAGAAATGGCAACAAACAATACTGGATATGGGCAATTTTTTCCGAAAAATTGAAAAAGCTGTGGGCCATGAAACCATGGAGCTGGTTTGGAGGGCAGCTTTTATAGGATTGTATTTACACTATGAAACCAAAGAAGATTTCATGCCACAATTTGAAGATAATGTCAAAAATTTTTTTGATATGCTGCATTTGGTTTTTCCAGATGGAGGTGATAAACCGATAATATAAAATATATATGCATATGACAAAAGAACAGGTTTAACAAGATAACAGTAGCTGTGAATCATGATGTAGGTCTTGGAAAAATAATTTTCCCAAGACCTTTCCCATGTTTCTTCCTCCCCCAAGTTTTTTTAGTTCAAACAGATTATTAATGATATCTTTTATGGGTAATAGAATAAACAGGGGGATGGTATGTATCACTGCAGGTAGTAATTCCATTAAAGGTCAGCAAGTGCTGTCAGGACCATAACCTCATCGCTCTCAAACATATGGCTGTATCTCTTTAGGATTGTTTCCTGGGTATCACCAGATACTTTGCTTATGACAGGAAGTGGGACACCCTTGCTTATCAGGTTGCTTATGAAAGAGTGCCTGAATTCGTGACAATGGTAGGCAGGAAGGCCTGAATTGTTACAGGCCATCTGGAGCATGTTGTTGCATGCCCATTGCCCCCAGTTAAAGATTTTGTCAGTATCCGACCCACCATCAATTATATTTTTCTTTTGTAGTCTTTGGTATAACCTGACTACTTTGGGATCTAAAGGGATTGTTCTGTTTTTAAAATTTTTTGGTGCTTTGGTTATTTTAAAATCACTTAAATAGGCTTTGGTTATTTTTACCCTCGTGCCTATTAAGTGTTCCCTCCCTAAATCAGCACTTGTTGGAAGATCCATTAAAATTTTATCTTCTGGTTCCTTGCCCTTTTTGAAATATGTAAAGTTCTCAAAATCGTCATATTGTAAGGCAAGGCATTCCCCCAGCCTGATACCTGTATAGTACAGCAGAAAAAACATGAACCTGTATTTGGGGTAATTATTTACTCCTGGACGGCCAGAATGGTGTGTTTTAAAATAATCAGTTATTATGTCAAATTCTTCTTTTGTGATTATTCGGTAATCGTCTTTGGGTTTCGCTCTTATGTTATCAGCAGATTCAAGAATATTTTTGGCAATCTCCTTTTTCTGGTAACATAGATGGATGAGTTTTCGGAATGTTGCATTGATACTATAGATGGTTTCGTCACTGTAACCAGATTTTCGGACATCCTGCATTGCCTGTTCATACACTTTTTCGGTTATTTCATCCATTTTTGTTTCCCTTGGTATAAACTGGTAAAGGACATTCAGGTGTGTAGATGTATTCTTAATTGTTTTTGGTGAAAAATTACTGTTTGCTGCCTTGGCCAGCCATAACTGGTGTGCCCCCTCCAATGTAATACCAGTGCTTTCTGTTGGTATGCAGCTGTAGCTGTTCTGGAGCTTTACAAGTTCTGCTTTTGCTTCTGAAACAGTTGGGATTCCATACTTCCATTTTTGCTTGTAATCATATTTCTCCTTGGCAGAGTTATAAACTTTATAATTACATTTAATGTCATATTTTTTTGTGTTTTCATTAAAATAAATTCCAGTATATTTTGTTTTTGTCCTTTTAACT
>DKXQ01000226.1:978-24155 GCA_002493085.1 Lachnoclostridium sp. UBA7122 | reverse complement strand
CTTAATTTATGGGTCCATTATAGTCACGGTTTACGACCGGCATGACGTCAAGTGTCCATGAACCAAGGTATATGGCAGTTACCATATCCGGGTATTTGTAAAACCTGTCAGCCACTGCACCATAACACTGGGGATATACAGAAACCCTTTCTATTACTGCACTGTATTTTTTTCTCGCCTTTAATTCCTTTGCCAGTGCCGCAAGTGTCAGCAGGTAATAATTATTGTCCTGCACTTTGTTTTCCTTTACTTCAAGACGTTTCCCGCCAATTTTATAAAACTTCCCTTTATAACCAAGTATATTTTCTTTCATTGCAGGCTCTGTTGTTATCTCCTTTACACCTGATGTAAAACAGAACCTGCTTGTTTTCATTCCAGACCAGCCGTGGTCAATCCCAATTACCTCAATATGCCTGTCCATTGTATGTTTCCTCTCCTTTACTTTGTAGATGTAGATAAAAAAACAGGAACATCCAGCCTGTTATCACTGTCTGCTCCTGTTATTTGTCCTTTATTACAATATAATACTTGCATATCATATTATAACTCAGACATCTGTTTTTATATTTATTTTTAAAACAAAACCAGAACCAATCCAGTGAAACACCTAATCTATAAGTATTTCCCTTGATTAGTATTATTATATCACACAAGTCTTTATGTACAGTGCTTTTACTTATTCCAAATACTGTAGCTGTCTGCCTGACTGTTGCATTATTTTCAACCATATATCTTGCAAGATGTACTGCACGCTCCTCAAGACTATTTTCAAGATAGCTGTTGTGCCTTTGTTTTCTATATACTGGCTTTTCCAATTAAAAATGCTCCTCATAAAAGTTTTGTACATTCTATGAAAAACATTTGCAAATTATGCTTAATATGGGTTATGTCTGCAGCAATATTTACCAATACTACAACAGACACCAGTTTATGCCTTATTAACAATGCATCTGGCTACATGCACCCCGCTTGCTGATGCATGTGAAAGTGAATGTGTGACACCACTGCAGTCACCTATAACATACAGTCCTTTTTTCCGGGTTTCAAGACAGCCATCAAGTTCAACTTCCATATTATAAAATTTTACTTCCACACCATATAAAAGTGTATCATCATTGGCAGTGCCTGGCGCTATCCTGTCAAGCCTGTATATCATCTCAATTATGCCATCAAGTATTCTCTTTGGCATAACAAGGCTTAAATCCCCAGGGGTAGCAGAGAGTGTAGGCGTAACAAAGTTTTCTTTTATACGTGAAGCATTGCTTCTTCTTCCTCTTATTAAATCCCCAAATCTCTGTATAAGGACTCCTCCGCCAAGCATATTTGAAAGTTTTGCAATGCTCTCGCCATAACCATTGCTGTCCCTGAAGGGTTCTGAAAAATGCTTTGCAACAAGCAGCGCAAAGTTAGTATTGCCAGTGTGTCTTGATGGGTCCTCATAACTGTGTCCGTTTACAGTAATTATGCCATTTGTATTTTCATTTACTACAACTCCGTTAGGATTCATGCAGAATGTGCGGACTAAATCTTCAAATTTCGCAGTTCTGTATACAATCTTGCCTTCGTACAGCTCATCTGTCAGATGTGCAAAAACTTCAGCAGGCAGTTCAATCCTTGCACCTATATCTACCCTGTTGGACTTTGTAGAAAGAGACAGTTCATCACATACCTGTTCCATCCACTTGCTGCCACTGCGTCCGGCTGAAATAATGCATTTATTGCATCTGTAACTTTTATCCGCTGTTTTCACAGTATATTTTCCATCTTCATATAATACATGTTCTACAAATGTATTAAAGTAAAAATCTGCTTTATCCTTTAATATGTCATATAAATTCTGTAAAACTATATAATTTATATCAGTACCAAGATGGCGTACTGAGGCATCTAGCAGATGAAGCCCATTCTGGAGACACAATTTCTTTATCTTTGTATTAGCAGTGGAATAAAGTTTTGTGCCTCTGCCTCCAAACTCTAAATTAAGTTTATCAACATAATACATAAGTTCAAGCGCTTTTTCTTTGCCAATATACTCATAGAGATTCCCGCCAAACTGGTTAGTAATATTATACTTGCCATCTGAAAATGCACCAGCGCCGCCAAAACCATTCATAATAGAACAGCTCTTACAGTGTATGCATGACTTAACAGAATTTCCATCAACCGGGCATTTGCGTTTCTCTAACATTTGTCCTGACTCAAATACTGCAATTTTAAGGCCTTTGCCAAGTTTTAACAGTTCATATGCTGCAAATATTCCTCCTGGCCCTGCTCCGACTATTATTATATCATAATCCATATATTACCTCATTTCTGCACTGGTTTTTGTATAATATCTGTACCACAGTGCAGGTACAGACAGATTATTTTAAAAGTAACATATATTTTTTTAATTTTTAGAAATCTATTTAACTATACATATTTTTGTATTATAATGTATCTGAAATCAAAACCTGGTCCAGATTGCATAAAGTTTTAAAAGCATTTGCACTGGTATAATTTAAAAAAGGAGGATGCAGGAAGTTTCCTTGCTGATTTATTATGAAAAAAATTGTTTTAACCGGAGGAGGAACGGCCGGTCACGTTACCCCAAATATTGCATTAATACCCACATTAAAAAAATATGGCTATGAAATATATTACATTGGTTCATATGAAGGCATTGAAAAAAAGCTTATTGAAGAATTAAATATTCCATACTATGGTATTTCAAGCGGAAAATTGCGCAGATACATTGACTTAAAAAATTTAAGTGACCCATTTAAAGTTATAAAAGGGCTTGCACAGGCAAGGCACATACTTGGCAGGATTAAACCTGATGTAATATTTTCAAAGGGCGGTTTTGTAGCTGTTCCTGTTGTACTTGCTGCTAAGTCAAGAAGAATACCATGTATTATCCATGAATCAGATATGACCCCTGGCCTTGCCAATAAAATCTGTATTCCCTGCGCTGTAAGGGTCTGTACTAATTTTCCTGAAACACTGGAACATATTCCTGCACAAAAAGCAGTACTTACTGGCTCACCGATACGGGAGGAGCTTTTTCATGGAAACAAACAAAAAGGGCTTGCTTTCTGCGGCTTAAACACTTCTAAACCTGTAATATTGGTTATTGGCGGAAGCCTTGGCGCTGTTGCTGTGAATAATGCTGTACGTGCACTTCTTCCACAGATTTTAGACAAATTCCAGATAATACATCTCTGTGGAAAAGGCAAACTTGATACTTCACTTAATAATACAAAAGGTTATGCACAGTTTGAATATATTAACGAAGAACTGCCTGACCTTATGGCTGCTGCTGATATTGTAATTTCCCGTGCTGGTGCTAATGCCATCTGCGAAATTCTTGCCCTGCGCAAGCCAAATATACTTATACCTCTTTCTGCTGAAGCAAGCCGTGGCGACCAGATACTTAATGCTGCCTCATTTGAAAAACAGGGCTACAGTATAGTTATACAAGAAGAAAATGTCACCAATAAAATTCTTCTTGAAGCTATAAATAAAGCATATGCCAACAGGGATAAATATATTAAAACAATGAAACAGAGCAGAATGAATAACTCCATTGAAAAAATCACAGGGCTGGTCAATGAAGCTGCCAGCCGCAAGCACAAATAATTATAATCTATAAACTACAGAAATGAGGCTATAGTAAAAATATGAAACTTCCACAGGACCCAATGATACTTTTAAGTTATATAAATACACAACTACGTGATTTTTACCAGTCTTTAGATGAATTATGTAAATCTTTAAATATTAATAAAGAACAAATTGTACAAAAACTTTCATCTGCCGGCTATAAATACAATGCAGGCCTTAATAAATTTATATAATGTAGCAATACCGGCATTATAATGTTATAACGCTGCCTGTTATATCCCTTGACACCCACATAGACATCCCCGGCCCATGGTTGCCATATGGTCTTGTATGAAAGCCAAAACGCTCATAAAAGCTTTCACGTCCATAGGCTGCCATAAGGCTGACCATAACTGTTTCACCATCAAGGACATCTTTCCTTATATAATCAATAGCCCTGCTTATAAGCTCAGTACCTATATGATATCCCTGGTAATCAGGAAGCACAATAACATCAGTAATAAAATATGTATATCCTCCATCACTTACTATTCTTGCCATTCCAACAGGCCTGCTGCCACATTCAGCAACACAGAGATAAAGTGAATTCTTAATTGCTATCGAAGCACGCTTTTCAGTTACTTTAATCCAGCTTACAGCTTTCCTTAATGCATTATAGTCATCAACTGTGATATTATTTGTATATATTATTTGCTCTGGTGGTATTCCTTCCATAAAAATCCCCCTATAATTTAAATATTTCTACACTCATCTGAAGTTCTTCAGAAATTTTTTGCAGGCTGGATGCTGAATTAGCCAGTATACTGATTGTATCATTAAGCTCTTCCATAGAAGATGTTGTCTCTTGTGCAGAATTTGCATTTTCTTCTGAAATTGAGGATAAATTAGAAATAATTTCCAATATGCCTGTCTTTTCATCATCACATGCATGCATTTTTATTTTAATATCTTCTGCTTCTTCACGCGACTGGTCAATGCCAATATGTACATTCTCAAACTGCTGCATGGTCTGTTCAAATCTCTCCTGCTGGCTATTGACAATCTTGTGGACTTCATCCATAACTGTAACTGCATGTTTAGAGTCATCAAGAAGTTCATTAATAATTTCTGTTATGCTTCCTGCTGACTTATTTGACTGTTCTGCAAGTTTTTGTATCTGTCCTGCAACAACTGCAAAACCACGCCCCTGTTCTCCTGCCCTTGCTGCTTCAATAGAGGCATTTAATGATAAAAGGTTTGTTTCCTCTGCAATAGATGTTATAAGCATGACAGCTTTTTCTATTTTTGCTGCTGATTCATTAGTAGCAACCACCATGCTGCCTATTTTTTTAATAGCATTTTTTGTTGCATCATTAGACGCTGCAAGTTTATTTATAATAACCATTGCCTTATCACCATTATTTTTCATATCGGCTGACAAGCTGTTCAAGGTATCGGCAGAAAATACTATACTGCCTATCATATTTCCAATAGCCGTAATTTTATCTGATGCGTTTTCCACATTCTCTGCTTGTAAAGCAACACCCTGTGAAATGCCATTTACTGCATCTTTTACACCATCTGCTGTAGTGCTTGTCTCAGATGCCATATGGTTTAATTCATCACCCTCCTGGTTTAAGGCAACCACAGAATTTTTTATATTTGATACTACTTCCCTCAATTCATGCTGCAGTTTCTGTATGCTTCTCATCATATCCCCAAGCTCATCATTTCTCTTAAGTCCCCTTTTATCAATTTGTATATTTAAAACTCCTGCCGCAATCTTTGTAACAGCATATTCAGCCGCAATAATTCCCTGTTTTATCCGGCCTGTAAAGAACAGAATTAATATAACTGCTGCTATGCCAATTATAATCCATGCAGCCACTACATATATAATCTTTGACTGTACAAAAGCATTGACACTTTCCGCTGGCTGGCCGGCAAAATACATTCCAACTATGTTCCCATCAGAATTTTTCATCGGAATATAACACGCATAATAATCAACATTATTAATTACAATATCATCCAGATATACAGTTTTCCCCTGTCCAGTTACACTTTCATATACTGCTGGGTCTGCAGTAGTCCCTAAAATCTTTTTACCTGTTTCTGCATCTACAATTGATGTTGCATACCTCACATCTCCATAAAATATTGTAAGTTTCTTATCACTTCCTGCTGTAAACCTGTCAATAAAGTCCTGGTTTTCTGTAATATTTAAATTTCCTTTAAGTAATTCATCATGTCCAGATAATGAATAATCGCCTCCGTCAAGTGCTGTATAAGCAGCATCAACACTTACAGCTATAGCTTCTAATGATGCAAATACCTCTTCTTTCATCCCCTGGCGTATTGCCGTAATCCCAGCAACTGTAAGGACAATTCCCATTATAAGAGTTGGAATTATAGATATTCCAAGTATCTTTCCTGCCAATGACACACCCTTCCAGTTTTTTCTGCCCTGTTTCTTTTCTGTATCTCTTCCTGTTTCCATTAACTATCCTCCAAATGCAATCTAATATTTTTGTATACAACAGTTATATTACGGATTTTTTGCATAATTTCTATTATGCCACATATATTATTATATCACCAATATGCTATAAAAGCTATTAATTTCATTTACATTTTTGCTACAGATACAGCACAATCAGAAATGGAGGCTTCAAATGGAACTTGTAACACGTACAATACAAACCAATGAATTAAAATGCAGAAGCAATATACAGGCTACCCTTGAAGATGATATGAATGTACCTGATACAAAACCTGATATTGAAAGGCTTATTAAAACACAAGGTGAAATACAGCTTACAGATATAACTCCGTCTGATGGAAAAGTAAATGTGCATGGCAACCTTTCATTTTCACTTCTTTACTTTAGCAATGACGATATCCGCCCAATACATAATATAAAAGGACAAATTCCTTTTAGTGAAACAATAAATATGGATAATATAACCGCCTCTGATGATGCATTTTGCCACTTTGAACTGGAAGACTGCCAGGCAAGCCTTATTAATTCAAGAAAAGTAAGCATACGTGCGATATTAAGCCTTGACTGCTGCCAGAATGAACAAAAAAATACTACTATAGGTACAGATATTATATCAGAAGACGCTGCAAGGGCTGGCATGGATGAATCTGTAATACCTGATGGCCTTAATAAAAAATTCAGTACAATTTCTTATACACAGCTTGTACTGCAGAAAAATGATATATTCAGGATAAGTGATGAAACCACACTGCCTAAAGGCAAACCTGCTATTGATACCCTTCTTTATTATGAAATAACACCACAGAACTTACAAACCAGAATTGTCGATGATGGTATACGTATTGTAGGTGATATGCTGCTTTTTGCACTTTACACTCCTGAGGTAGAAGAACGCCGGCTTGAATATATTGAAACTGAAATTCCATTTGATGGTGTTGTAAACTGCAGTGGATGTTCAGAAAATATGATACCAGATATAGAAATTTCTGTTTCTTCAAAAGAGGCAGCTTCCAAACCTGATGAGGATGGTGAAAACAGGATTGTAGATATTGAACTTATATTAAAGCTGCAGATGAAATTTTATGAAGATGATGAGATGCAGATACTTGATGACGCATACTCTACATCATGTAATCTTTTGCTGTCCAGGGAAAATATTAACTATGAGAAACTTTTAATGAAAAACCAAAGCAGTGTAAGAGTTTCTGACCATGTAAAAATAAGTGGTGATGAAAATATCCTGCAGATTTGCAGCTGCAGTGGTACAATCCAGATTGATGAACAGGAAATTACAAATGAAGGGATACAGATTGAAGGTGCTATTACTCTTGACATCCTCTATATAACTGATAATGATGACCGCCCTCTTGGCATGTCAAAAGGTGTTATACCTTTCAGCCACCTGATTGAAGTTAAGGGCATATCTCCTAATGATTCTTATGAATTACAGTCAGATATAAACCAGATAAATATACTAATGATTGACAGTGATGAAGTAGAGGTTAAAATTACACTTTCAATATGTGCTCTTGTCTTTACCAGCAAAATGCAGGATGCTATAACAGGAATAACAGAGACACCACTTGATATGAAAAGGTTTAATGATATGCCTGGGCTTGCCGGTGTTATAGCTGGCCCTGATGATACTCTGTGGGATATTGCCAAAGAATACAATACAACACCTGAAAGCATTATGGAATTAAATGGTCTGGCAAGTAACCAGATTCATAAAGGCGACCGTTTGCTTCTTATGAAAATAGTGGATGGAATATAAAAACGGGGACAGCCGGAATATTATATACTTCCGGCTGTCCTGCCAGTACAATTAATATAATTTTATTACTGTATAACCTTAATCCATCCATCCGGGGCTTCTATGCTGCACATCTGGATACCTGTAAGCGTATCATACAGTTTCTTTGTAACCGGACCCATAGCATCCATGCCGCTAGGAAAGCAAATTTCTTTGCCGTGGTCTACAACTTTGCCCACAGGCGAAATAACTGCTGCTGTGCCACAAAGCCCGCACTCTGCAAAATCTTTTATTTCATCAAAGTATACTTCTCTTTCTTCCACTTCAAGTCCAAGATAGTCTTTAGCAACAACCATAAGTGAACGCCTGGTTATAGATGGAAGTATGCTGTCTGATTTAGGAGTAATTACTTTATTGTCCTTTGTTACAAAAAGGAAATTAGCTCCGCCTGTCTCTTCAACTTTTGTACGTGTTGCGGGGTCAAGATACATGTTTTCATCAAAACCTTTATTGTGTGCATCTACAATCGCATGAAGGCTCATAGCATAATTAAGGCCCGCTTTTATATGTCCTGTTCCATGTGGCGCTGCCCTGTCAAAATCACTTACACGTATTGTAATAGGTTTTGCACCACCTTTAAAATATGGACCTACTGGAGTACAGAATACCCTGAGCTGATACTCATCTGCTGGTTTAACACCAATAACAGCATTACTTCCAAACATATAAGGTCTTATATATAATGTTGCGCCTGAACCATATGGAGGCACATAATCCATATTTGCTTTAACGGTCTTTACAACTGCATCAATAAAACGCTCTTTAGGAAACTGTGGCATTTCTAATCTCTCCGCAGAATCCATAAGCCTTTCTGCATTTAAATCTGGACGGAAGCAGACTACATGGCCATTCTCAGTTGTATACGCCTTCAATCCTTCAAAAATTGTCTGGGCATACTGAAGCACACATGCACATTCACTTATTGTTACAGTATCATCTTCTATAAGAGCGCCATCATCCCATGCACCATCCTTATAATTTGACACATATCTCTTATCTGTCTTCATGTAGCCAAATCCAATATTACTCCAATCGATGTCTTTCTTTGCCATTCTATAACTCCCTTTCGTACTGCCTTATGGCAGGTCTTATAATTCTCTATTAGATTTTACAACCATGTGCATAAGGTGTCAAGAATTTTCAATAAGGTTAATTCTTCTGATATGGCGTTCATCATTAGAAAACTCTGTGTCAAGAAATGTATCTGCAATCTTTAGTGCAAGTCCTGGACCCACTACCCTTGCACCCATTGCCAGGATATTTGCATCATTATGTTCTCTTGTAGCCTGTGCACTGAATGTATCATGGCACAGTGCGGCACGTATTCCTTTAATCTTATTGGCAGCGATTGATATGCCTATTCCTGTGCCACATATAAGTATGCCTTTGTCACATTTACCTGATACTACTGCCTCTGCTACTTTCTTTGCATAAACTGGATAATCACATGACTTGCTGTCATAACATCCATAGTCTTTAAATTCAATGCCCCTGTTTTTAAGGTGCTCCATAAGTTCCTGTTTTAAACCATATCCCCCATGGTCACTGCCTAATGCTACTATCATTATTATTTTCCTCCTCGTGATATATTGCTTCTATTCTGAGAATAATGCGCTCAACTCTTTTTTGTATCTCAGCAAAAAAATTTTCATACTGTTCATCATCTGCCCCATACGGATTTACCATATCAGTGTCTTCCCCTATAAATTCCCCTATTGTATAAACATTGCTATCTATAGCAAAATCTTCCATCAGTTTTACTTTTTCGCTAAATGCCATAACAAGCACCAGTGTGTCTTTTGTTATATCCTCCTTTGACAACTGTATTGAATGTTTATGATTGCTGACCTCTATATCATGGCTGCTAAGTATTACATTTACCTTTGGACTTATGGGTTCGGAAAAAAGAACAACTATTCCACGCGAAATTGCCTTTGGAATCCACGCTGGAGCTATATGCCTGTAAAAAGCCTCCGCTATTGGACTGCAAAAAGTATTAGTTGTACATACAAATATTACTTTATCATACCTTTTCATGTCCTCCTCCTTTCTTCTCTGACACTATTATATGTCATACCCTTATTATATTATATGAGGCAGCCTTAAGCAACCTGTTCATTACTGCTCCTCCGAGTATGTCATCACCAAAACTTTCTGAATATATATACTGCACATCCAGATAATCCATCTCCCTTAATATATTATAAAGGCTGGCAGCAATAGAGTTTTCACACCTTGCCGGACCTAAACTTTTTACAATGCCACACTGGTATTTGTCTTTTGTTTCATCTGTTGCTATTACAGCAGTTTTATATCCCTCTTTCTCTTTTTCATATACAAGACTGTTAATCTTACAGACCACCATGCCCGCAGTCCCCTCTATAATAAATAACTGTCCTTTTGGTGCATAGTGGCGGTATTTCATGCCTGGAGCCTTAGGTGCAGTAAGAACTTTTCCATCTACAGCAGGGTCTGTGCTGACACTCCCTGTAACCTGCTTAATCATGTCTTTAGTTATATAGCCTGGCCTTAAAATAACTGTCTCTTCACTACTTACATCAACTATAGTTGATTCAATACCTATTCCTACACTTCCTCCATCTATTACCATATCAATCCTGCCACTTAAATCCTCTATGACATGTTCTGCTTTTGTAGGGCTTGGCCTTCCTGATATATTAGCGCTTGGTGCTGCAATATAAATCCCTGAACGCCGTATAAGCTCCCTTGCAACAGCATGTCCAGGCATCCTCACAGCAACTGTAGAAAGACCACCTGTTGTTGATAATGGTACTATATCTTTTTTCTTAAAAATCATTGTAAGAGGTCCTGGCCAGAACGCTTTAGCAAGTTTCTGCCCATTATCTGTAATACCATGTGCCACATCATACAACCCTGCCATATCAGCTATATGTACTATCAGCGGATTGTCAGATGGTCTTCCCTTAGCTTCATATATTTTTGATGATGCAGCAGGATTTAATGCATCACCACCAAGCCCGTAAACTGTTTCTGTAGGAAATGCCACAAGACCTCCGTTTCTAAGAATATTACAAGCCTCTTCCAGTTCTTCTCCGGTAAAATTATCTGGATTTATTTTTAGTACACTTGTCAGCATATTTAACCTCAATTCTGTGTCCCTGTAGTTTCAAGGTAACTAATAATTCCTTCTGCAACAACTCCTGCAACTTTTTCCTGGTATTCTTTTGTAACAAGCAGTTGTGCTTCTTCGGAATTTGACAAAAAACCACACTCTACAATTATTGCAACACCTGTGGAATTTTTTAATATGTAATAATCTGAATCCGGCTTTGCCACTCTTTTATTTGTTTCATCAAGTTTTAAAGCCAGCTGCTGCTGCATAATGTCTGCAAACTTTTTTCCCTCAGCAGAAGAAGACTGGTAAAATACCTGTGCCCCTTTAGAACTTTCCTGTGTAAAACTGTTCTGGTGTATGCTCACTATTGCATCAGGATTTTCACTATTCATAAGCTCCACTCTTTTTTTCAAATCAGCAGCCTTTTTATTACTGTCGCTTTCACTATAAAGCCCTGTATCTGTATCTCTGGTCATTATAACTTCACAGCCTTTGTCCTTAAGTATATCCATTAAAAATAATGATATAGAAAGATTTATGTCCTTTTCATATGCACCATTAACACCAACTTTGCCAGGGTCAATCCCACCATGTCCACTATCAATCAATACTTTATATTTTTTACTGTTTTTGACTGATACTTCTTTAAACATATCTTTTGCGGTTATATATGTTATTATGCCCGCAATAAAAAGAACACATACCGTTATAATCATTACTAATGATTTCCCATACTTTTCTGAAATCATGTTATCCCGTCCTTTCAACATAAAATATAATAAATGCAATTATTATATTTATATGTTGAAAGGACAGTACTATTCACAGTTATTCAGAGAAATATATATGGCTGTGTCATCCGCAATATTTTGCAACAGTATCCCATACTGATGCAACTTCCATCCCGAGTTTCCAGAACGCCATGCCTGCTGCTCCTCCATCAGCCACAGCTTTCATCTTTAAATCTAAGGATTTCCTGTTCTCTATCCACATTTTACGCAAGGAGTTATTTTCCCTGTACTCAATATAATTTAGTCCTGCTTCTTCATCCCAGACCATTCCTGCACCTGAGCCAGATGCAATTTCAGAAGCATATCTCATGGAGCAGGCTTCTGATGTGAGCTTTACTTCACCGTTATTTGTAGTTTCTGTCCAAAGCCTTGAATAAAACGGAAGTGCAATTATCGTCTGTTCTGCTGGAACCTGCTCTATAGTATTTTTTACTGCATCTTTCACATATCCAAGTGAAGAAACAGGACCTGCCTCCTCAGAACCTGAATAGTATTCATCATAAGCCATTGTAATAACATAATCTGCAACATTTGCCTGTTCTGTCCTGTTATAATACTGTGAATATTCTGCTGGCGGATAATTATCAATAGATAGTATTATGCCATTATTGCGGCACATAATTCCCAGCTCCCTTATAAACTGGATAAAGTCTTCCCCATTTTCATGTCTTACATTTTCAAAATCTATATTTATTCCATCAAGACTATATTTTATGGCTTCTGCCATAAGATTTTTTGCAAGTCTTTGTCTTCTTGTTGTCACTTTTAAAACCTTGCCTATCTTCATTCCAGGGTCAAAATCATCACACAGTCCCCACACCTGTATTCCCTGTGCATGTGCACGTTCTACATATGAATAATCCGCAATGGAAGATATATTGCCTGCATTATCTATAGTTTTAAACCATGTTGGCGATATTACATTCACCCCTTTAGTAACAGACAGCATATCAGCTACAGTGTTATTGGCATCTGCATTTGTAACCTGGTGCCACACAAGATTTACTTTTTCATCTAAAAGTATATGTGTATACTCTTCTTTCTGGAAATCAGATGTCTTCATTTCCTCTGTCATGCTTCCCAGTTTATCTGCATCAACATATCCAATAATGCCATCTTCTGTCATTGCCTGGCAAAAGCCCTTATCATCTTCTTCACTTAATATACGGATTTTTACACCAGAATCCATATCAACGAGAATATCACTTTTTTTATCTGGTTCATAACGCAGTTCTGTGTCTTTTTTTACAGTGTTATATTTCTCTTTTTTGCCATATATATAGTTTATTACTACCCTGTCAGGATTATCAAACTTTTTATAGTCAACTGCTGTGTACTGTTTTATATAATCTATAGCAACATAGACATGGTTATCCTGTACTCTGGCAATTTTATAATCTTTCGTCTCTTTTCTCTTATTAATATAATATGTATTACTGTTAATCTCTGTGCTTATAACCTCAGAAGAGGTAGTATACAATAGTTTATTCTCTACAGAATCCCAGTAAAATCTTGGATTAAGTACACTGGTTATAATGTCCATATCAACATAAATCTGGCCGTCTTCATACAGTCCCTGTATTTCGCTTATTTCATCCTGCATAATAAGCTGTATCCTGCCATCTGGCACCTGGAAGTAGTCTGTAAGTTTCATATGTTCCTTACCAGGCATATTTCTCCCAAGGACTACGATAATCGAAATAACTATGATAGCCAATACTAATAATATAGCTGGAATTATAATTTTTCTCTTTTTCATATGTCAACTTCCTCTTCTTCTCATATAGTTATATTATAATTAATAATAAGTATAACACTTTATATGTATATAAACAAGTAAAAAAGTGCAACGCATCAGCGTTGCACTAGCAGGAAAATCCCGGGCAAAATCTACCTGCTCTGGCTTACAGCTTACAACCCTGCAATATAAAGACTGCCTGGCCTTTCATGATTTAAGTGTATCAGAGGTTCTTATACACTTATTATACGTTCAAAATCTATTTGGACTATTTTTCCACATTCATCACCTGTATAGCTTTTCATATAGTAATTATTTTCCATTACTTGTTTAAGCTTGTCAACATCATTAAGCGAATAGTGTACACCTTCAATCCTGACTTTGATGCCAGTATTTTCTGCCTGCCTGATTTCAGATACAAGCCATGAATACATGGTGTCCTTTAATTCTTCTGCTTTACCATCCAATTTTACCTGCCTCCCATAAAATGACAGCTATGTTTTACTGTGATACGCTGCTGTAATTTCATAAATACTTTATATTCAAAGAGTTGCGAATCCCTGTTATATATGGTATAAGTAAAATATGGTTATTCACAGCCAAGCCATGGACTATCCTCCTTTCTCTCAGGATCCGTTTCTCTGGTGAGTATTATATTATATGTAACTATTTAAAACTATGGTATATTTTACAATATTAACAAAAAGTTTTTGTTGCAAAAATATATGGTTTAGTATAAAAAATCACATTTTCATCACATTTAAAATAAATATATAGTAAACTTGAAAAATCTCCTAGTATTTCTTATCACAATTTACAAACCATAATTACTATGGGAAAATTATCTTTTACATTGACTTATACGATAGTTTAAATTATAATCTATTTAAGCATTATGTACTATTTTGACGATAATTGTCATAACCGGACAGAAAGGAAGTGAGCCTATGCGTATAGAAAAAATCAGTGATAAACAAATCCGTTGTACTTTAAACAAACAAGACCTGTCTGACCGTGAACTCCGGATTAGTGAGCTCGCATATGGGACTGATAAGGCAAAAGCACTTTTTCGTGACATGATGCAACAGGCTTCCTATGAATTTGGATTCGAGACAGAAGATATTCCTTTAATGATAGAAGCTATACCTATGTATCCTGATACCCTTGTATTAGTTATCACCAAAGTTGATGACCCTGATGAACTTGATACACGTTTTTCCAATTTTTCTGATGATGCTGATGATATGTTATATGAAGACAGTGAATATGCATTTGATATTGAAAACCAATATGATTCTGATTTAATTGACAGTTATATAACAAGCGAAGACGATGCTGAAGAACCAGAAACCGATTTTATATCGTTATCAGAAGCACTTAGAATGGAGCCAAGACCTAAGACACCTGATACAAAAGTTAACACAGATGTCATCAAAATCTACTCATTTAAAACATTAGAAGATATCGCATCACTTGCAGGCAGCCTTGAAAACATATATAATGGTTTAAATACCATTTATAAAGATGATATTAAGGGATACTATTACCTTATATTACACAAGTCAGGACATTCTCCAGAAGAATTTAATAAAATTTGTAATATTACAGGGGAATATGGCACTCCTTATAAAAATACTTATGCAAGCGCTTCATATTTTGAAGAACACTACAAACCTCTTATAAATTCCAAAGCTATCCAGACTCTTGCAAAAATCTAGCTGTTCCAGCTTTTTAATAAAAATATGGAATCCCGCAAAGCGGGATTCTTTTCTTAAACTGAAGTGTATTTTACTTATTGGCTAAATATTCATTGACAGTTTCTACAAGTTTTGCAGCTTCAAGGCCATGTACTACAGCAGCTTCTGCAAGGCTTTCCCCCTGTGAAGCAGGGCATCCTATACAATGCATGCCCGATGCCATAAGAATAGGTCCAATGCCTGGGTCTAATTGAAGCATATCTGCAATAATCATATCCTCTGATACTCTCTCTGTCATAATTTCCTCATTTCTGCGCTGTATATAGATTATATAATTTTATTATGAAAATCTAACAAAAGACAACGCACTTTTGTTAAATTTTACATGCATATAAAAGATTTTTCTTACAAAGCCAAAAAGCTGCCGTCTCATGACCGGATATATCCCGTCCACCAGCCGGCAACTCTATGTCCTTTTAAAACTTTAACTATTCTTCAGAAATTGCACCTGAAGGGCATGTACCTGCGCAAGCGCCACAGCTAATGCATGTATCAGGGTCAATTACATAGTGTGCATCACCTTCTGAAATAGCGCCCACTGGACATCCGCCTGCGCAAGCGCCACAGCTAACGCAGTCATCACTAATAACATATGCCATTTTAAGTTCCCTCCTTTTAATTTTGTTTTATAATTATAATACACATCTGGCAATATTACAAGGATATGATTATAAATTTTTATATAAAATTTTATCCAGCAGACATTTTGCAGCTTCTTCTTTACCCATCTGGCCAAATTCCTTAATGCCTCCATTAGTTATAACTGTTATAACATTAGTATCTACACCAAAGCCTGCGCCTTTTACCTTAAGGTTATTGGCAACTATCATGTCCGCATTTTTACTAACCAGTTTTTTTCTGGAATTTTCAATCAGGTTTTCTGTTTCCATTGAAAATCCACACAGGAACTGGCCTTTTCTTTTATTTTCACCGAGATATTTCAAAATATCTTTTGTACGTTTAAGAGGAATACTTAAATTATTATCTGTCTTCTTTATCTTTTCATCTGATACATTTAAAGGTGTATAATCGGCTACCGCTGCTGCCATAATAATGATATCACTATCTGCTGCATGGACTGACACCTCATTAAACATATCTTCTGCACTTTTAACATTTATTACGCTAACAAAAGCGGGTGGCTTTAAATTGACAGGACCACTTATAAGTTTAACAGCAGCACCACGCTGTGCTGCTACCTTTGCAATGGCATAGCCCATCTTGCCAGTTGAATGGTTAGTTATAATTCTTACAGGATCAATGGCTTCTTCTGTTGGTCCTGCCGTAACCATAACTTTCTTTCCTGCAAAATCCTTTTCAAACCTGGTTTCCATAAGGATGTATTCAAGCAGCGTCTCTTCTGACGGCATCTTGCCGGCTCCAATATCCCTGCATGCAAGCAGGCCTGTATCAGGCTTTATAACTTCTATTCCAAATTTTTGAAGTTTTTTAATATTATCCTGCACAACTGGATTTTCATACATATTTGTATTCATAGCAGGAGAAACTATTTTTTTACATTTACATGCAAGCAATGTAGTAGTTAGCATATCGTCTGCAATGCCACATGCCATTTTGCCAATAATATTAGCTGAAGCAGGAGCTACAAGTACAACATCTGCTTTTTTTGCAAGTGCAACATGCCCGACATTAAACTGGAAATTCCGGTCAAACGTATCTATAAGGCATTTATTGCCTGTCAATGTCTCAAATGTAACAGGATTAATAAAATTAGTGGCATTTTTTGTCATAAGCACATGGATATCTGCATGAAGTTTTGACAACATGCTTGCGAGATTTGCAATTTTATATGCTGCTATGCTCCCTGTAACTCCTAACAAGACCGTTTTGCCTTTTAACATAATCTGTTTTTCACTCCTAATTATCATCTATCATTTCTTCAGCCAGTCTGCCATATTTTTCATATGAAGATATTTTACTGATTCTGTTATTGTCATCTACAAAAACAACCTTTGGCTTATGTGACTTTACTTCTTCATTATCCATCTGGCAGTAGCACATAATAATTATATGGTCACCAGCCTGGACTTGTCTCGCTGCTGCCCCATTCAGGCAAATCATGCCACTGTCCGGCTCACCTGCGATTGTATATGTTTCAAATCTGTTGCCATTCTCTACATCAACTATCTGTACAAGCTCATATTCATATATTCCTGCTGCCTGCATAAGCACAGGGTCAACTGTAATGCTTCCTACATAATTCAGTTCAGCCTGTTTTACAACAGCCCGGTGGATTTTTCCTTTTAACATTGTAACGGTCATATAATCTCCATTCCGCCGCATTTAAAGCGGCATAAACATATATAATGATGTTAAACGGTAAAGTTATCTATTAGCCTTGTCTTGCCTATAAATACTGCCACTGCCACAAGAACAGGACCATTAATTTCTTTAACAGGCTCTAGTAAATCCCAGCTTACAACTTCTACATAATCAATTTTTGCCAGAGGTTCTGTATTAATTATTCCAGTAACCAGTTCTTTTACTTTATCTGCACTATTTTCACCAGCATTTATAAGCTTCCTGCCTTCTGAAAGAGATTTGTTTAATATAAGCGCTGCCTTCCGCTCTGTATCATTAAGATAAGTATTGCGTGAACTTTTTGCAAGTCCGTCTTTTTCCCTGATAATAGGGCATCCCACAATTTCAATGCCATAACTTAAGTCATCAGCCATATGGCGTATAACTGCAAGCTGCTGTGCATCTTTCTGTCCAAAATAAGCCCTGTCAGGCACTACTATATTAAATAATTTGGCAACCACTGTACATACACCACGGAAGTGTACAGGCCTGCTTTTGCCACACAGACCGCCTGTAAGCGTATCCATATCAACATATGAAGAAAAACCACTGTGATACATTTCTGAAGGTTCTGGATGAAATACTAAAGCTGCACCTGCATCTTCACAGACAGCTGCATCCCTGTCCATATCACGCGGATAGCTTTCCAAATCCTCTGACGGGCCAAACTGCATAGGATTGACAAACACACTGACAACAACTTTATCATTTTCAGCAACAGCACGTGTTATAAGACTCTTGTGCCCTTCATGCAGATATCCCATTGTAGGCACAAGCCCTACAGAAAGCCCTTTTTTTCTCCACTCACTGACCTGTTTCCTGACCTCTTTAATAGTTACTGCGATATCCATCTCTTCCTCCATTCTTAAAGAACTGTGCCTAATATAGTTTTTCAAGCACCTCATCATCTATTTTAAATGTGTGCTCTTCTGACGGATATATTCCATCTGAAACTTCTTTTATATAATCTGCAAATGCACTTTTCATAACAGTACCCACATCAGCAAACTTCTTTGCAAACTTAGGCACATAATCAGAAAACATGCCAAGCATATCCTGGTACACAAGTATCTGGCCGTCGCAGCCATTGCCAGCCCCTATGCCAATAGTTGGTATATCAAGCTTATTTGTAATAAGGGAGGCAAGTTTTGCAGGAATACATTCAAGGACAACAGCAAACGCCCCAGCCTCCTGGACTGCATAGGCATCCTCTATTATCTGCTTTGCCGCCTCCTCACTTTTGCCCTGTACCCTGTTTCCTCCAAACGCATTGACAGACTGCGGGGTAAGGCCAAGATGTGCCATAACAGGTATTCCTGCACCAGTAATAGCCTTAATCTGCGGGCAGACTGTTTTGCCGCCTTCAAGCTTAACGGCAGCAGCACGGCCTTCTTTCATAAGCCTGCCTGCATTGGCAAGTGCATCATATACACCAGTCTGGAATGACATAAATGGCATATCCACAACAACCATCATGCTTCCTGCACCTCTTGCAACTGCTGCACCATGATGTATCATATCCTCCATAGTAACAGAAACTGTATCTTCATAACCAAGCATTGTATTGCCAAGTGAATCACCAACAAGAACTGCATCAATTCCTGCTTCATCCATAAGCCTTGCAGTAGAATAATCGTATGTTGTAAGCATTGTGATTTTTCTGCCATTCTCTTTTGCCATCTGGAATGTCCTGACTGTCTTTTTCATTTTAACCTCATTTCTGCTTGTTTTAAAATAAGCTTTTAATCTCTGTATAATCCCTGTCTGTATTTTTTCTGGCGGCTATCTGGACAAGCACTCTGCCAAGACTCTTATAAACTTCACAGGCTTCGCTGTCTTTTAATACATCAAGATGTTTTTTAACAGTTTGCATGTCATTGCGCTCAACCGGACCCGTAAGTGCATTTAATGTCCCATTTTCAAGGACAGAACTGATATTGCCAAGTGATACAGGAGAAAGCAGTTCTTTTGCATCACTCTCTGTAAATCCACAGTCTTTTAAAAGCTCTATTGCTATATGCATAATTCCTGTAATATAATTACTTGCAAATACCGCTGCAGCATGGTATTTAGCCTTGTCTTCAGGAGCAAGTTTAAACACTTTGTGATGAAGTCTGTCTGCAAAAAGTTCTGTTATCTTTTTTACAGCAAATTCCTGGCCTTCAACTGACAGACATGCTTTATGAAATTGCAGATAGGATTTATATTTACTGCTGAACGCATACATAGGATGGATTGAACAACAGGACGCACCTGTATCCTCAATCCCTGAAAAAATACCAGATGATAATGAACCACTAAAATGACAAATAATTTTACCACTTAGATTATAATATTTTATACACTCCCACACTTCTTTAATAGCCCTGTCTGGCGTAGTGATAAACACAGTATCACATGCCTCCATAAGAGTTTCTAAATCATAAAAAGCTTCAGACTGTGTAAAAGCTGCTGCCTCTTCAGCACTTTGTCCCGCCTTGCTATAATAACCGGCAACTGTAACACACGTACCACTAAGATATTTTCCAATAGTGCATCCTGCCTTGCCAGCGCCAATAAAGCCAATATTCACTTAACCACCTCTTTGCTGCCATCCCTGCCATATTGGTGGTCTATATCATCTGATGCAGTTCCATCTATGGATACCACTCAGCAACTACGTCTGATAATAGCATAAGAAAATGAATTTGTACAGTATTTTTTTATTGCTGATAGTGTAACTTTATCTGGGTATACGGAAGTTTAGGTATATTGTGCCACTTATATACTTAATACTGCTTTGTCAATAACAAATACAAAAAACCTCTGGAATTTCTACATCCAAAGGTTTTTTATATTTTTACTAACTGGCCTGTATTCTAACGTACTTCGTAAATCCATAGGAAATTTTTTATATTTACTGATGCTGTATGTAAGTCAGCTTTCTTATTCTTTAAACTAGACTTTTTAATAACAAATGTAATGTTCTTATTCTTGCCCTGACGTATATTTACCTTCTTGTTATCAACTTTTAATCTGCCAATTTCCTTTCCATTATTATCTGTTATGTTACAAACCAGATTTTTAATTCCTATCATTTTGTAGCCGCAGTTATTTACAATGTGTGTTTTCAAGACAAGATTTCCTTTGCCATCATAAAACATTTTGTAAGCCTGTATATCTACATTGCCATATTCAACTGATGAGGAATTTATTTTTTTTTCCTTATATTCATTTTTATATACTGAAACTGTATATGTAAAAACCTGTCCATCTGCTGTTGTGGCTGTAATTTTTGCTACACCAGCCTTCTTGGCTGTAACCTTTCCAGAAGAATTGACTGTTGCAATACTATTATTACTACTGGTCCATATAATATCACCTTTAGCACCTGAAACAGAAAGTTTATGTGTAAAGCCTTTTGCTAATGTAATTTTCTTACTGTCAACGTCAGATAAAGATTTTTTCTGTATTATACCAATAATATAATGTATATCTGTATCAAAATTAAACACTGCTTTCCAGTCACTAAGCTTCACATTTTCTATAGAAAGCTCATAGATATACTGAAATGTGTCATTAATGTCAGAAGAATATAACCACGATGTATCATCATCTGTTAAAGTCTCTGTGCCAATATATTCATCATTTGCATATAATTTTATAGTTCCTGCAGCCATATTTGAAGCAAGTAATAAAATACTAAACCCAGAGAAGGAACTAACTGTAAACGTGTATTCTATATCAGTGCCTGCTGTTATTTTATTTTCTTCTGTTAAAAGATATTCGTATTCCTTTTCCTCTTCTGCTTTAGTTACTACAGAATTGTATGTAATGCCGCTTATTATTAAAGCAATTGCTATAAGTACCGTTATTATTCTATGAAAAATATTATTCATTTCTATAAACTGCCTTTCTGTGTAATGTGCATAATTATTTTTCTGACTTATAAAGTGCTGCAACCTGCTTATTAGTAAGTGCACTGTTCCAAAGCTTAACTTTCTTTGCCTGTGATGTATTTGGAAGTACGCCTGTTTCAGGATTACCTGTGCTATGTTCTGTTGTATCTCCCTCGCGTGCAACTGCTACTACATTTTTGTTAGCTTTGTTCATTCAACCCTTACTTTTTTATTCACTCCCTTAAATGCTTTAGGACCTGTTTTCTTAGCTGTAAGTCCCTTAGTATTAAAGATAATCTTTTTTAATTTTGTACAGCCACTAAATGCATTCTTGCCAATGCTATTTACATTAGCGCCTATTGTAACTTCCTGGAGTTTCTTATAGTTCTTACATGCATTATCAGCAACAGATACCACTTTATAACTTGTGCCTTTTATCTCTACTGATGCAGGGATTACTATATTTTTAGCAGCTTTTTTGCCACCTGTGAATTTTATAGTTTTTTTTACCCTTTACAGGAAATCTTTGCTTGGGTAAGCTGTGTCTCTGTTGTTCCATTGCCAACCTGGCCACGCGAATTAAGTCCCCAGCAATATAAATCTCCATTCGACATAATGGCAGCAGATAATATTCCGTGACAAGGAATACTTTCTACTGATATTGATTCTCCTTTTCTGATTTTTATCTGCTTACTTTTACTTTTAACTTTTTTACACTTTGCCAATACCCTGTCAAACTCCTGGGACTTTTCCTCTTGTTTTACATTCCATGCAGCACTGCTTTCCCTGGTTGTTGCAAACGCTGTATTACTGCCTGGTATACCTGATATTAATGTACATGACATAATAGCAGCTGTTACTTATTTCCATAATCTCTTGTTTAACATTAATTACCTCCAAGCCTAATCAATAAATGCCATATATAACCAGAACTATAATTAATTGTCTGTTTTTCTTTCTAGCGTTTTACTTTTAAACTTTTAGACTGTGACCATTCTGAATAATAAATTTCTCCATTATATGAACGGTATGCCCTCACTTGTACAAAATATTTCTTGCCACCTTTAAGTTTGCCAATAGTTTTTGTACTCTTACTTTTTGAATTCATCTTTGTAGTTTCAGTTGTAGTTTTCGTGAACGATTTTGTTGTACTAATTCTAATCTGGTATCCTGAGGCTTTGTCATTTTTGCTCCATTTAACAGTCAATTTTTTAGAAGCATTACTTTTTACGCTTTTAACGTCTATTCTATTTAAAAAACAAGTGTATGCAGGAATAGAATTTTCACTTTGGCTAGCTTCTATATATGAACGCAGTATATATCCATAGCCCTGGCCATTCACTACATCGGCATCTTCATAATCTGCTACTTCTGTATCATTAATTGTAGCAATCTTATTCCAGCTTTTGCCATCTGTAGAACGGTATATATAATATCCATCAATATCTGAGGTACTTGAACATGACCATGTAATATCAATGCTCTTGCTGTTATTTGCTACCTCTTTAATCTCTGGCACAGGGAGTTCATTATCATATACACTAGAACCAGTATTTCCATCCTCTGTCCAGAAATCTGTATTTACATTACCAATATCAGAACTGCCTGCTGGTGTAGCTGTTGGAGCAACTGTCGGTGTAACTGTTGGGGCAACTGTCGGAGTAGCCGTTGGGGCAACTGTCGGAGTAGCCGTTGG
>DKXQ01000226.1:0-672 GCA_002493085.1 Lachnoclostridium sp. UBA7122 | reverse complement strand
GGCAACTGTCGGAGTAGCCGTTGGAACAACTGTTGGTGTAGCTGTTGGAGCAGCCGTTGGTGTAGCTGTCTGGCCAGATGCCGGAACTTCTATAGCAACTATTGGAGCAATTGTTGGAGTAGCTGCTGGGGCAGATGTCTCACCTTTTATAATCATTGATACTTGGTTGTCAGCGTTATAAGACCTAAACCTAATATAATATGTAGTGTCTTTATTTAATGTTATTGTCCTTGTACCTCTACCACCATTAGTATATACAGACTGAAGTATACTATCATATATATAATACTCAAGACCATATCCGTTAAGTGAAGTTGCAGATATCTCAATTTCCGTCTCTGGAACTGCATTAAACTTATACCATGTATAATTAATTTCTCCAGCAGAATCCTTATATTGAAGAGTTATCATGT
Organism: Lachnoclostridium sp. UBA7122; assembly: GCA_002493085.1. Lineage (GTDB taxonomy): Bacteria > Bacillota > Clostridia > Lachnospirales > Lachnospiraceae > Butyribacter. The sequence goes on along the minus strand of DKXQ01000226.1, from coordinate 259 downwards.
GTGCTTTATTCAGTTCCAGGTCTGTTGCTGATGTGTATTCTGTAACACCAGCTGCATAAGATACTGATGGTATTGACACAGGTGTACATGTGGTAATTATAGATGCTGCTAAAACTGTTGTTATGATTTTTTTGAACTTTCTCATTTTAATTTCCTCCTTGTCTTTCTTTATAATTTCGTTTTGTTACAATGTAATTATTATTGAGTTTTCTCCTTTCTTTTATTTAAATTATAAAGTGTCAAAAAGTGTACTTTTTGA
>DKXQ01000053.1 GCA_002493085.1 Lachnoclostridium sp. UBA7122 | reverse complement strand
TATACGCTTAACTAAATGACATTGTATAGAAAGGAGGATGGCACTCTTCCCATCACCTGAGGGTAATGGGAAGAGTGCCTGTTACATTTTATGAAAGGGAAATTACTTAGTGAAATACAATTAATCGACACTTTGCTTAAATATAATAAGCTTAAAATTAGTGGCAATACTAGAGATTCTTTTTATGAAAAGTTTAGCATAATAAGTAATGGTAAAGGCGGATATGATGATTCCCAATCTCCAATTAATGCCAGAACACTTAGAAGACAGATTAAAGATTTGTGTGATGAGGGAATATTTAAAAAAATAGATGAAGATTATTATATTATTGATAAATCAAACTTTATGTTCCATAAGCTTTTAAATGATTCTAAGTGGATGGAAATTCTTGATATTCTTTTGCAAAACAATGAGACAGATACATATAAATATATACGGAATTATATAGGTGAAGTAGTAAATAAGCCTTTACTGGATGATGGGGAGTTATCTAGATATGCAAATACCATAAAAGAACCTTTGCAAATATTATCACAGAATACAGATGTAATTAAAAAAATTAATTCTGCAATTAAAAATAATAAAATGATAAAAGTAGAATATAAAAATAAAGAATATAGCATATATCCAGTATGTTATGCTATTAGCAGAGATGGTACAAGAAAATATCTATATGCATTAAGAAGAAAAAAACTAATGCCACCAATGGAATTGCGCTATGTAAAATTTCTGGAAGAGCTGGATAAGAGCGGTACCAGCCGGCATAAATATATAGAAGAATTGCGTAGAACATGGGATGTAGATTTAAGCAGATGCAGAGTAAAGCTTATGGTACGCAAGGGATATGAAGAAAGCAGGAGTATTACAAAAGAATTGGAAAAATACCTTGGGAATCCAATAATTGAAAAATCCAACCGCACAGGTGGAAATTTTTCCAGACGGCAGCCACTTCTGCTTAGACGAAGCACGCAGTAGTGCAAATCTGACAAAACTAGATTTAAGCACTAACGGTTCATTTTCAAATCATACAAAGTTATACTGTCAAAATAGTGCAATGCACTTGCAAAGCAAATGAATATTGCGTATAATACTAGTGCAAGCTAATATAAAAGAAAGGAGTGTTTTATATGGCGGATAAAGGAAATATGACTTTGAGAATAGAACCAGAATTGAAAGAACAAGCCGCTGCTCTTTTTAAATCCCTGGGAATGGATTTAAGTACAGCAACGGGAATTTTTTATCGTCAGGCTTTACGTTATCATGGACTTCCTTTTGAAGTCCGCCTCGATGAGCCGAACCAAACCACATATGCAGCAATGGAAGCCGCTGAGAAAGATGAAGATATATATGGTCCATTTGATAGTATTGATGATTTGATGGAGGCTCTTGATACTTAAACCAGAGTTTACAGGACAATTTAAGAGGGATTATAAGCTTGCAATTAAAAGGGGATGTAATCCGAAAGAACTTAAAAAGACAATTTCACTTTTGTGTAGCGGGAAACCTTTACCAAAATCATATAAAGACCATCCGCTTAATAATTCAAGAAATTATAAAAATATGAGAGAATGTCACATAAAATCAGATTGGCTGCTGGTTTATAAAATTATCAATGAGACACTTATTTTAAAATTAATCAGGACAGGTACTCATAGTGACTTGTTTTAATTTTTTACAGTTGTGGCAACATTGTAAATAAATTCCTGCAATACTGCAAATACCTTCTATAATATTTTCATAAGAGCACTGGAGTAACTAACTGGTGCTCTTTTTATATGCCCAGATAAAGTTATGTTATGATAATTTATTGATATATTTGCACTGAAGCGCTGTAGTATGATATAATAAAAAGCCGCATAAAATATATATAATCTGATGGTGTAGTCTGATATGCACCAATTTTTGTATGAAAAGAGGAATATATGGAAAGAAAAAATTTTAGGGTATTTTTTACAGGTATATTGTCAGGTATAACATTGATAATGGCCGTTATGCTGGCACTGCTTCTGACAGGCAACGCCAGATTAACGCTTTTTCCTGTTGGAGGTGAAAGCAGCCGTGTATTAGAGAGAGAGATTGGAAAGAAAACAAGTATTATCAGGGAGTATATAGACAGGTACTATCTGGATGAGATTGATGGCAAAGCCATGGCGGATTCTGTTTATAAAGGAATAGTGAATGGACTTGGCGACACATATGCTGCGTATTATACAGCTGATGAATATAAGGATATTACTGAAAAATCAAGTGGTACATATTGCGGCATAGGTGCATATGTATCTGCAGACCCGGACACGGGCAATATCGTTATAGTAAAACCTATGGAGGGTGGTCCTGCTGAAAAAGCTGGGATAAAGGCAGGGGATATTATTTATTATGTTAATGGTGAAGATGTTTCAGGACAGGACCTTACAACGGTTCTTTCAAAAGTTAAAGGTGAAGATGGCACAAAGGTTGATTTAAAGGTCTGGCGTGAAGGTGAAAGCAGCTATCTTGATATACAGGTAACGCGTAAAATTATTGAAGAAGATACTGTATCTTCAAAAATGTTAGCTGGCAATACTGGCTATATAAAAGTGACAGGATTTGAAGAAGTGACATGCAAACAGTTTGAAAGTGCAGTTGACACACTTGAAAAAGGCGGCATGAAGGCTCTGGTTATAGATTTACGTGATAATGGGGGCGGGCTTCTTACGTCCACAGTTAAAATGCTTGACAGGCTTCTTCCAAAAGGCCTTCTTGTGTATACTAAAAATAAAGAGGGTGTTGCAGAGGAATATTATGCTGAGGATGACAAATGTGTTAAAGTTCCTATAGTTGTTCTTGTGAATGGACATTCTGCAAGTGCATCTGAAGTTTTTTCCGGGGCATTACAGGATGAAGGCGTGGCAAAGCTGGTAGGAACACAGACATTTGGAAAAGGCATAGTACAGACTATATTTAATCTTGAAGATGGCACTGCCTTAAAGATGACAACATCAAAGTACTATACACCTAAAGGAAGAAATATCCATAAAACAGGGCTTGCCCCTGATATAGAAGTGGAACTAGATGAAAATACACTTGCAAAAGATGGGGAAGAATTTGCTATAGATAACCAGATGCAGGCAGCACTTGACTATCTTAGTACTATTCATTAGAAAATATTTTAAAAATTTTAATTTCTAAAAAAGAGGATTGTTTATGTTTCAGGAAAGTAACCGTTTAGAATTTAAAGCTACATTAAATGATAAATTAGAAAAGGAAATTGTAGCATTTTTAAATGCCCATGAAGGCGGAACGCTTTATATAGGTATTGACGATGATGGACACCCTATTAAAAACCAAGATATTGATTCTACACAATTAAAGATTGCAGATAGGATTAAAAATAATATTTTGCCATCGGCTCTTGGATTATTTGATATTATTACTGAAGATATAGAAGGTGTAGCAGTAATTAAAATTATTATATGTAGTGGACTTGAAAAGCCATATTATATAAAAAGTAAAGGAATGTCACCGGGTGGCTGTTATATGCGGTTAGGAACATCAACACAGCCAATGCCAACGTCATTAATAGACGAACTTTACGCAAAGAGAATTCATACCACATTGCGTAATATTACTTCACCCAGACAAGACCTTACATTTGCACAACTTAAAATATATTATCAGGAACGTGGACTAGAATTGAATAAGCAGTTTGCGAATAGTCTTGAATTGTATACTCCTGATGGAAAATACAACTATATTGCATATCTATTAGCAGATGAAAATGGTGTATCTATTAAAGTTGCCAAATATGCTGGAAAAGATAAAGTAGATTTAAAAGAAAATGAAGAATATGGATATTGTTCATTGATTAAGGCAACAAATTATGTTTTAGAGAAAATGAAAATTGAAAATATTACAAAAGTGAAAGTAACCAGTACAAAGCGTATAGAAAAAAACCTGGTAGAGCCAGTTCCAATGAGAGAAGCTTTAATTAATGCTATTGTTCACAATGATTTTTCACAGGAAATTCCGCCGGTATTTGAAATTTTTAATGACCGGATGGAATTTACATCTTATGGAGGCTTGATTCAAGGACAAAGCCAAGAGGATTTTTTTAGTTGTAGCAGTATGCCTAGAAACCGTGAATTAATGCGTGTGTTTAAAGATGTAGGTTTAGTTGAACAGCTTGGCTCAGGGATGAGCCGTATTTTAAATGCATATGATAAAACTATTTTTAAAATATCTGAGCATTTTATTAAAGTTATTTTTCCATTTTCATTAACAGAGGAAACTGGCAATATTTCTTATAATGGCGATGAAATTGGCGATGAAATTGGCGATGAAATTGGCGATGAAAGAAAGATTTTATTAATATTGGAAAAAAAGCCCAATATTACTGCTAAAAAATTAAGTGAAAAAACCGGATTTAGTACTAGAAAGGTTAGCCGCATTATAAAGAATTTGCGGGAATCAGGTAAAATTATCCGTATTGGTTCTGATAGAAAAGGCTATTGGACAATTAATAAGTAGAAAGTTAAAAGAATGTAAAAATACATGCAGTGCATAAAAGAGCATACATTGCAATTTTATGCACTGCTGCATAACCTATATTAAAAGTTATTATTCATTTTTCTGTATTCAGAGGGTGAAAGCCCTGTGTATTTCTTAAACAGCCTGCTAAAATACAGCGGGTTATCATAGCCTGTTATAGAGGCGATTTCAGTTATATTATATCTGGTATTTTCAAGAAGGCTCTGTGCATTGGCTATGCGTATGCTTAATATATAATTAAGTGGTGTAGTTCCATTATAAAGTTTAAAGTTGCGTATAAACCAGCTTGTACTCATATTTCTTGATGCGGCATATTCTTCAATGCTGATATTTAAGTTATAGTGTTCATTAAAATAGCTGACTGCATGTTCAATTTCATTTTGTACAAAACTATTCATAACCTTATTGTCACTGGAATGTCTGTCCACCAGTACAAATAGCTGTAACAGCAGCACAGCCAGCAGTTCTTGATAGTGTGGTCTGCAAAGCTGCAGTTCTTGTATCATTTCCCTGTAAATTCTCTGGTATTCAGGAGAAGTTCCTGTATTAATAATATGTCCTGTAGCCGGAAAATGGTGTCTTTTAAGTATCTGTTTAACATTGCTTCCTGTAAAATGAACCCAGTATACTTCTGTCTGGTCTTTGGCAAAATATACATACCGCTGCATTTCCTTTGGATGGTAAAGCACCATATTGCCAGCAGGTACTATTGTGTCCTCGTCCTCTTTAAAATAAAAATGTACTTTTCCTGAAGCAATATATAAAAGCTGGTAATCAATCCTGCCTCTTGGCCGCCATGTTGGGAGCCTGGGATGCTTAAAAAGGTGATAAGTCCCGCAGCTGCCGACAATCAGGGGCTTGCTTTTATCTTTAAAATCCACCAGGGAATTGTTAAGGTATCCTGAATTTATATACATAGTTATTCCATCCTTTCTTTTTTATTGTATCATTTTGTGCATGTTTTGTCCAATACAGTTTATGGACAAAATGTGCTGGAAAATAGTATAATTTAGCTACAAAACAGGGGAAAAACTAAATAAGGAGAAATCATTATGATTGTGCCAAAACATTATGAGAACTTAAAAATAATGCATGAAAATACTATGCCGCCAAGGGCGTATTATATTCCTGCATCAAAGGACATGGGAAATCTGGTAAGGGACAGGGAAAAGTCCGACCGCATCCAGATGCTTAGTGGAGAGTGGAAGTTTAAGTATTTTAAGAGTATTTATGATTTACAGGAACAATTTTATGAAAGCAGCTATCTGGCAGAAGGATTTGAAACGGTTAAAGTACCAGGCATGTGGCAGTCTTATGGTTATGACTGCCACCAGTATACCAATATCAGATATCCTATTCCGCTTGACCCGCCATATGTGCCACAGGAAAACCCCTGTGGAGCTTATATCTGTAACTTCAGTTACCATAAAAGCAAAGATGCACCAAAGGCTTATCTGGATTTTGAGGGTGTTGATTCCTGCTTTTATGTATGGGTAAATGGGCAGTATGCGGGATACAGCCAGGTATCACATGCAACGGCTGAATTTGATATTACAGATATGCTTAATGAAGGTGAAAACAAACTTGCAGTACTTGTACTGAAATGGTGTGATGGAACTTATCTTGAAGACCAGGATAAATTCCGGATGAGCGGCATTTTCAGGGATGTATATTTGTTAAAAAGACCAGAAAAGTTTTTATATGATTACTTTACAACTACAGCCATTAATGAAGATAGTGCAGATATTGTGCTAAGGGCTTCATTTGCAGGAGGTTTTGCAGCAGCAGACATTTCTATTTATGATAGAGAAGGCAATAAAACTGCTAATGGTATATTTGAACCGTTAGAAGGTGATAAAGATTACCAGTATATATGTAAAATGAAGATTTTAAATCCTGTACTCTGGAATCCAGAGAATCCGTATCTTTATACTATGGTTATTAATTCTGGAAGTGAAGTAATTACAGACAGGATTGGCATCAGGGAAATCCATATAAGTGACAATATAGTCTATGTCAATAATGTACCAGTTAAATTCAGGGGTGTCAACAGGCATGATTCAGACCCTGTTACTGGTTTTGTAACCAGTTTTGGACAGATTATGAAAGATTTGCTAATGATTAAGCAGCATAATTTTAATGCAATACGCAGCAGCCACTATCCAAATGTTCCATATTTTTACCAGCTTTGTGATGAACTTGGCTTTTTTGTAATCAATGAAGCTGATAATGAGAGTCATGGTACACAAACACAGTACCTTAAGGATGCTGGCTGGGATAATGTTAAAGAACGCTGGAATGAAAGAATTGCCGATAATCCAGATTTTATCCCAGCTGTTCTTGACCGTATCCAGTTATGTGTACAGAGAGATAAAAACAGAGCTTGTATTGTAATCTGGTCAATGGGAAATGAATGTGCATATGGCTGTACATTTGAAGAAGCACTAAAGTGGACAAAAGGATTTGATAAAACCCGCCTTACTCATTATGAAAGTTCAATTTACAGAAGCAGCAAGAAAAAATATGACTATTCGGATATTGATATTAATGGCAGAATGTATCCGTCCTTTGAGGAAATACAGGAATATATTGATAATAAGCCTGATAAGCCGCTGCTTCTTGTGGAGTACTGCCATTCTATGGGCAATGGCCCAGGAGATTTAGAAGATTATTTTCATATAATTGATGATAATGATATTTTATGTGGCGGTTTTGTGTGGGAGTGGTGTGACCACGCAATATACAAAGGCAAAGCGGAAAATGGCAGGGATATATATTATTATGGCGGCGACCATGGGGAAAATATCCATGACAGTAATTTCTGTACAGATGGTCTTGTGTACCCAGACCGCACACCGCATACAGGACTTCTTGAGTGTAAGAATGTCAGCCGTCCTGCAAGAGTTGTCTGTTTTGACCATAAAACAGGTGTTATATATGTGCATAACTATCTGGATTTTACTAATTTAGAGGACTATTTATATATAGAATATAAACTTGAGTGTGATGGCAGGCTCTTACAGAGCGGCTCTGTAAAACTTGAAGAACCTGTTCCACCGCATAAAGATGGAAAGATATATTTAAATATTAATATTCCTGAAACAGGGAAATGTTATTTAAGGCTTATATACTATTCAAAGTTAAATGATATATGTCTTGGATTTGATGAATTGCCTGTTGCTAACAAAGATGGAAGAAACCAGACGGCAGCAATATTGCTTGAAGAAAACTGTACATGTGAAGACAAGCTTGCAGTTTATGAGGATGACAAGTATTTAATAATTAGCAGTAAATATATACATTATGTTTATAACAAGCTGGATGGTCTGTTTAAAGAGATTATTTATAAAGGAAAAAAGGTTATAACAAAGCCTGTTGGAATTAATATATGGAGAGCACCAACAGATAATGATATTAAAATTAAAGAGGAATGGTTTGCAGCACATTATGATAAAAGTGTAACAAGAGCTTATATGACAGAATATAAAGCAGATGCACAGGGGCTGTCAATCCACAGTGTAATGTCAGTGGCAGCAGAATCAATACAGAAAATACTTGATATTGATGCTATCTGGAGAATTAGCAATTCAGGTACAATATCTGTATCAATGAATGTAAAAAAAGATGCAGAGTTTCCTGTCCTTCCAAGATTCGGGCTGAGATTTTTCCTTGATAATGGAATGGACAATGTTGAATATTATGGGATTGGACCTTATGAAAGCTATATTGATAAACATATGGCAGGCTGGCATGGGTTATTTAATGCAGCGGCTTTAGATATGCATGAAGATTATATACGTCCACAGGAAAATGGAAGCCATACAGATTGTGATTATATATCTGTAACAGGCAATGACATAAGCATCAAAGCAGTATCAGAAAATCCATTTTCATTTAATGTATCAAAGTATACACAAGAAGAACTCACGCAGAAAAGGCATAATTATGAACTTGAAGAATCAGGATGCACTGTGCTTTGTATAGATTATAAACAGAATGGAATTGGCTCAAATAGCTGTGGGCCTGTACTTTCTAAAGAATACAAATTTGATGAGGAGGTGTTTACATTTAAGATTAAACTTGTCTTTCAGTGATGATTTGATGCCAGGGTTCAAAGGAGGAACAAGTGGTGTAATGTGAGAAGGAATTATAGTTTACGAATGGAGGTAAAGTATGGAGAATAAGAAAACGTACCTTAAATGGTACAATAAAGTGGGGTATGGCTCAGGGGATATTGCTGGCAATGTAGTATATGCATTTTTATCATCATTTTTAATGATATATCTGACAGATACTATAGGAATGAATGCGGGCATAGTTGGAACACTTATGATGTTTTCAAAACTGTTTGACGGTGTAACGGATATATTCTTTGGTTCAATGATTGATAAGACAAAAACTAAAATGGGCAAAGCAAGACCTTGGATGCTATGGGCTTACATCGGATGCTCTGCAATGATTATCATGATTTTTGTAATTCCTGCTGGTATAGGGGAAACTGCACAGTATGCATGGTTCTTTATAACTTATACATTATTAAATGCAGTTTTTTATACTGCCAATAATATTGCATACTCAGCACTTACAGCGCTGATTACAAAGAATGACAGCGAGCGTGTACAGATGGGCTCTATACGTTTTATGTTTGCATTTGGTACAAGCCTTCTGATACAGACAATTACAGTTGATGCAGTTGAAGCATTTGGCGGCGGGGCAGCAGGCTGGAAAACAGTAGCCATAATATATGCCATTATAGGGCTTGTAGTTAATACTATTTCAGTGCTATCTGTAAAAGAGCTGCCAGAGGAGTCCGCAATAGATATATCTATCCAGAAAAAAGAAAAAGACACTGAAAAGTACAACCTTAAGTCAGCCGCTAAAATGCTGGTTTCTAATAAATATTACTTAATTATATGTATTATGTATATATTGATGCAGGTCTTTACAGCAACATTAAATATGGGCATTTACTTTATGACATATATTTTAGGCAATGCATCACTTCTGGGAGTTTTTGCATGGGCAATTAATATTCCGCTTATAGCAGGGCTTTTACTTACACCATTGCTAGTAAAGAAATTTAATGGAATGTACAAACTTAACTTTACAGGCTATATAATTGCAACAGTGTCAAGAGGACTTGTAATTGCAGCAGGATATATGGGAAATCTTCCACTTATGCTTCTTTTTTCAGGAATTGCTTCACTTGGAATGAGTCCGCTGCAGGGTGACTTAAATGCATTAATTGCAGAATGTTCAGAGTATACATTTTTAAAAACAGGCAAGCGCATTGATGGAACAATGTACTCATGCACATCACTCGGTGTTAAAATCGGAGGCGGCATAGGTACAGCACTTGCAGGCTGGCTGTTAAATGCAAGCGGCTATGTGGCAAACGCTGCCATGCAGCCAGAATCATGTATCAATATGCTCTATATTATGTATTTATGGATACCAATGATAATCAATCTTGTGATAACACTGCTTCTTTCAAGACTGAAAGTTGAAAGTGCCAATGCAGCACTTAAAGGAACAAAATAAATAGTTATAAGATATCTTAAAAGCTGGAAAGCCATATATTATTGGCTTTCTGGCTTTTTTGCAATATATAAGTTGCACTGGAAGTTTCTTTGGGTTATAATTTTCTTTATAAATAATTTTGAAAGGAAATTTGACATGAAAAAAGATGCAAAACGTAATTCATTTTCAGGTACTATTGGTTTTGTGCTGGCAGCGGCTGGAAGTGCAGTAGGACTTGGAAACATATGGAGATTTCCATATCTTGCAGCCAAAGATGGGGGAGGGCTGTTTCTTGTAATATACCTTGTCCTTGCCTTGACATTTGGTTTTACTCTGCTTAGTACAGAAATTGCCATTGGAAGAAAGACAAAACAAAGCCCGCTGACAGCATATAAGAAAATTCATGAAAAATGGAAATTTTTAGGAGTACTTGCATGTATTGTACCAGTAATTATAATGCCATATTATTGTGCAATAGGCGGATGGGTATTAAAATATTTTATTGCATATCTTACGGGCAATGGGAAAAATGCTGCACAAGATGATTATTTTACAGGTTTTATTACAAGTAATATAGAACCAGTTATTATGATGCTAATATTTTTATTTGCAGTTGCATTTATTATTTACCGTGGGGTTAATAAAGGAATTGAAACTTCTTCACAGATAATTATGCCAATACTTTTAGTTTTAGTAGTAGTGATTGCTGTTTTTTCACTTACTATCCACTATACAGATGCAGATGGCATTACAAGAACCGGTCTTGAAGGCTTTAAAGTATATGTAGTACCAAACTTTAAGGGACTGACAATAAAGGGCTTTTTTACTGTTCTTGTAGATGCAATGGGACAGCTTTTTTTCAGCCTTAGTGTTGCAATGGGTATTATGGTTGCTTATGGTTCATATGTAAAAGATGATGCAGATTTGATGAAATCTATTAACCAGATTGAGATATTTGATACTGCGGTAGCATTTTTAGCAGGAGTAATGATTATTCCAGCAGTATTTACATTTATGGGCATGGGCGGCATGGAAGCGTCAGGTCCGAGTCTTATGTTTGTTTCACTGCCTAAAGTATTTGCTGCTATGGGAAAAATAGGAAATATAGTAGGCTGCCTTTTCTTTGCGATGGTACTTTTTGCTGCAATTACAAGTGCAATGTCAGTTATGGAAGCAGTAGTTTCAAGTTTTATAGACCAGTTCCATATTTCAAGGAAAAAAGCAGTAGCAATAGAGGGCATTATAGCTTTAATTGCAGGTATAATAGTATGTCTTGGATATAATGTCTTTTACTTTGAACTTACACTTCCGAATGGTGCAACAGCCCAGATTCTGGATATTATGGACTATATAAGCAACAATATATTTATGCCGCTTGTAGCAATAGGAACATGTATCCTGATAGGATGGATAGTAAAGCCAAAGACAGTAATAGACGAAGTTGAAAAAAGCGGCTGCCGTTTTGGAAGAAAATGGCTTTATATAATAATGATTAAAGGAATTGCACCAATACTCCTTATAATTCTTTTCTTGAAATCTCTTGGGATTTTTACATTAATATAAATATAAAGGAAATGGAAAATTATGGATATTAAACCTTTTAAAGTGGAAGAATGGATGAACAAATACGAAACAGGTGCAAAATATAATATTGCCGAAACATGCACAGATTCTATATCAGTTGATGAATTGTTTAAAATCACTGGCGAGGATAAAAGAACATTTTTAGACAGCTTCTGTGCAAAGAGGCTTACATATGGAGATATTGAGGGCAATTCTGGCTTTAAGGAGGGTGTGTGCAGCCTGTACCATACAATTAAACCAGAAAATATTGTAACAACACATGGAGCTTCTGGTGCGAACCACCATATATTTTATTCACTGGTTTCACCAGGGGACAGGGTTATAAGCATAATGCCAGCATACCAGCAGCTTTATTCAATACCAGAATCATATGGTGCAGACCTTAAAATTCTGAATCTTAAACCAGAAAATAATTACCTGCCTGATTTAGATGAACTTAAGAGTCTTACAGTAAAAGGCACAAAGCTTATATGTATTAACAACCCCAACAATCCTACAGGCGCATTAATGGACAAGCCGCTTCTTATGGATATAATAGATATTGCAAAAAGCACAGGTGCATATGTACTGTGTGATGAAGTATACCGCCATCTGGCACAGGAAGACGGCTGGTGTGAATCAGTTGCTGATTTATACGAAAAAGGCATTTCCGTAAGCAGTATGTCAAAAGTTTTTTCAATGGCAGGAGTGCGCCTGGGATGGATTGCAACACATGACATGGATGTAGTAAAATCATGCCTGTCACACCGTGACTATAATCTTATAAGCTGTGGAATGTTTGACGAGGCACTGTCAGCAGTTGCCTTAAAACACAGTGATGCAATTTTGGAAAGAAACAGAAAAATTGTGCGTGAAAACCTCTGTATTTTAGATAAATGGATAAAAAGCGAAAAACACTTTAGTTATATAAAACCAATGGCAGGCACAACAGCACTTGTATACTATGACTTTAATATTCCATCTTATGAATTTTGTGAACAGCTATACCATAAAACAGGCGCTTTCGTAACACCAGGAGACTGCTTTGAACAGCCGCACAGCATGAGAATAGGATATGCGTGTAATGGGCAGGAACTGGTGAAAGGACTGGAAGCAGTAAGCCGGTTTGTGGATAGCTATATATAATGTCATATTAAAAAAAGGCAGCAAGTAATGCTAATGGCTGGAACTAAGGATGTGACAGATTTTTAAATCAGAAATAGAAAGTTAAGTGCATGGAAAACTATTAATTAAGTTATTTCATGCACTTTTTTTATTTTGGCAAATTATGAAAAAATATGCTATAACTATTCATACCACCAGAATATTTTGCTACTAATTATATTGGGAAATGCAAAATTGTACTACTTATGGAATAAAAGAAGGCAGAACTGCTAGTCCTGCATATTGCGCATCTTACTATTTAAAAAATAATGGTGATCTTTTAGCTGCATATGGTGAGAAAAATTATGCAAAAGCGTATTTCCATTATACAACTTATGGATATAAAGAATCTGGCAGAGAAGTATCGCCAGCATTTTCAGCTAAATATTATCTTAAGATGTGAGTACTGTCCGCCGCTGTGTACAAAAATATCTTGAAGGTGGA
>DKXQ01000072.1 GCA_002493085.1 Lachnoclostridium sp. UBA7122 | reverse complement strand
ATATACACATTTTTAAGAGGAGGTTAAAAAATGGATTTTCAACGCATTGATAAAAATACGGTCCAGTGTCATATGACAGAAGAGGAAATGAATGAATATGGATTTCAAATTGAAGATTTTTTTACAAACCAGGAAAAGTCGAGGGAGTTTCTGGAGCAGATAGTTGAACGTGCAGAAGAAGAAGTTGGATATGAAGTTGAAAGCGGCATGATTTCCATGCAGCTTGTGCGTCTGCCTGACAATTCACTTATGATTACATTTTCAGACCATGGGGAGGATGGATTACAGAACATGCTGCAGCATCTGCAGAACCTTGCTGGCATGATAGACGAATCAGCTATAGAAGCAGTTATGAACGGACTAAGGGATGACTGGCAAAGTGATAAAAACCATTCAGATATCCAGGATGTACATATGTCAGAAAACCTTGACAGTTTTAATAAAATTGGAAAAAGCAATCTCTCTGATGAAGAAAAAAGAGCAGCATATCAGAGACATCTTAAAGAAATTGAGAGGATTACACGTGAAAGTAAAAAAAAGAAGTTATTATCAGCAAGGCTTTTTAAGTTTGGTTCCCTGCATGACCTGGAGTTTTTCGCATCTACAATTTCTTTTAACAGGCCTGTAACCAGCCGTGTATACAAGGACAAGGCTTCTGGTTCATATTACCTGCTTATAAAGAAGGGTAAACTTAAGATGTCAGATTATAATGAGTTATGTGAATATGCCAAAGAATATGCTGTTTTATATCCAGACCAGCCATATGTAGAAGAATATTGTAAAGAACATTTTGAATGTCTTATTCCAAAACATGCTTTAAAAGTTTTAAAGGAATACTAAATTTATGAAACGTAATTTTAATTTGGAAAACCACAGTAATATGTTTAAAACAATTATTACACAGGTTCTAATAACACTTGCAGAAATAGCTGCCACTATAGCGGTTGCATATGCCATAACCCACTATGGCCTGGAAAAAATGCATGTATCAGGCAGCAATATGGAACCTACGCTTAAAGAAGGGGACAGTGTTCTTATTAATAAAATGTCATACATTATTTCTTCTATTAAAAGAAATGACGTTGTAGTAGTGCAACAGGACGGAGCAGGGCACAATTATTATTTTATAGCGCGCATAATGGGCCTTCCGGGAGAAACAGTAAAAATTGAAGATGGTTATTTATATATTGATGGGAAAAAGATAAAAGAAAAATACAAATTTCCTGTAATGGAAAATGGAGGCCTTGCACTGGAAGATATTGTTCTTGATGACGACGAATATTTTATATTGTGCGATAACAGAAATGAATGTGAAGACAGCCGTAACGCCAACACAGGCAATATCTTAAAGAAAAATATTATCGGAAAAGCGTGGCTAAGGACTAATTCATTGGCAATGATAAAGAGCATAGATGAGTTTAGCAAAGATGATAAGCCAGCCAAAGAATAAAACGCCACTTTGATAAGTGGTGTTTTTTAGAAATGGAGAACTATTATTATGCAGTTTCAGTGGTACCCAGGCCATATGGCAAAAGCAAAAAAAGCTATGATGGAAGATATTAAGCTTATTGATGTCATTATAGAGCTTGTTGATGCAAGACTGCCATACAGCAGTAAAAATCCTGATATTGAAACTCTTGCAAATGGCAAAGCCAGAGTTATTATTATGAATAAATGCGACCTTGCAGACAGCAGTATTACAGATGATTGGATTAAATATTATGAAGATAAAGGCTGTTTTACTGTGCGGGTGGATTCTAAAGCTGGTAAAGGCATTAAAGCGGTAAACAGTGTAATACAGAAAGCCTGTAGTAAAAAAATTGAAAGGGACAGGCGCCGGGGAATTTTAAACAGGCCTGTCAGGGCAATGATTGCTGGCATACCAAATGTAGGCAAGTCTACTTTTATTAACAGCTTTGCAGGAAAAGCCTGTACAAAAACTGGCAACAGGCCCGGTGTGACAAAAGGCAAACAGTGGATAAGGCTTAATAAAAATGTGGAACTTTTAGACACTCCTGGCATATTATGGCCTAAGTTTGAAGACCAGAGTGTGGGACTGCGCCTTGCATTTACTGGCGCTATAAAAGATGAACTTTACAATATGTATGAACTGGCAATATTATTAATAAAATATCTGTCAGAAAATTACCCTGATGCAATTAGTACATATTACCAGATTGAAACTTCCGGAGAACAAGAACCAGAAGTGCTCAGGCGCATAGCAGTGCGCAGGGGATGTATAAAAAGCGGTGCAGAGCCTGACCCTGATAAAGCCGCCAGATATCTTATAGATGATTTCCGTACTGGCAGGCTTGGAAAGATTACACTTGAAAGACCTGTCTGTTCCTGAATTGGATAGATTATATGCAAAAACAGCGAAGGAATGAGAGAAAAATGTATGATGAAAATCTTGTAAATGACAGTCTGGAGACGTGCAGATATCTGGCTTCTGTGAAAGACGGGCTTACATCTGACGGGCTTTTTAACAATATGGCCCGGTTAAAAGAAGAAAAAGCGGACCATAACTGGGAAAAAATACTCGAAGAATTAGACAATATAGTGACAGATGACATTTCAGTTGATGAATTTATAGTTTTTGACTATTCGGGCAATAATACAAAACAACAAAACTTTCCATTCAAAATTGCCAAAAATGTAATTATGGCAGTTTTATGTATTGCAGCAGCATTTTGTCTTGCTGCATTTATTAATACTTTTGTAGCCCACCAGACAACTATAGAAGGAACATCAATGGAACCTTCACTTAAAAATAATGATTCTGTTATAATACAGAAACTTTCATACTACTGGCAGGACCCTAAGCGTTATGATGTAATTGTCTTTCCAGTGTCGTCTGAAGACAGTGATGCAGGTAAGGGCGGGGATGATATATACTATATCAAGCGTATTATAGGGCTTCCAGGAGAAGTTGTACAAATAATTGATGGGAAAGTCTATATAAATGGCAAAAGGCTTAAGGGAGACAAATATTCTGACGAAGAAATCGCAGACCCAGGCATCGCTGAACAGCCTGTACAGCTTGCAGAAGATG
Source organism: Lachnoclostridium sp. UBA7122 (assembly GCA_002493085.1). Lineage (GTDB taxonomy): Bacteria > Bacillota > Clostridia > Lachnospirales > Lachnospiraceae > Butyribacter. The sequence goes on along the minus strand of DKXQ01000072.1, from coordinate 5,557 downwards.
AATACTTTGTGCTTGGAGATAACAGGAATATGAGCACAGACAGCAGATACCAGTATGTAGGCATGGTAAAAAGGGATAGTATTGAAGGCAAAGCATGGTGCTGTATATGGCCGTTTTCACATATTAAAAAATTGTAATTCTTAATTTACGTCAATAAGGGGTAATACCAAACATGGCAAAACCAGTTAGCAAAATACGTGATGAATTTACCAGGGCAGATATCCAGACAAGAAAAGAGCTTTTTAAATTATATGCAGACGATGGAAGAAAAGGTGTACAGCAGTTAATTGCAAAATTTAAACGTGAAGAAGAAAAGTTAAATGCAGAACTGAAACGCCTTGAAACAATGAAGGTTTTTGAGAAAAAATATTCGTCATATAAACTTATCGCAGGTATAGATGAGGCAGGAAGAGGCCCTCTTGCAGGACCTGTTGCAGCAGGGGCTGTAATACTGCCAGAAAACTGCAGGATTCTTTACTTAAATGACTCTAAAAAACTATCAGCTTCCAAAAGGGATGAATTGTTTGATGAAATAAAAGAAAAAGCAGTTGCGTATGGTGTTGGCATAGTATCTCCTGAAAGAATAGATGAAATAAATATTTTACAGGCCACACTAGAGGCTATGGAAAAAGCAGTCAAAGCTATGGATATAGAACCAGATATGCTGCTTATTGATGCTTTGACAATACCTGCATTGCCTTACAAACAAACAGGCATTGTAAAAGGCGATGCGAAAAGTGTATCTATTGCAGCAGCAAGCATAATTGCAAAAGTTACAAGAGACAGGATTATGATGGATATTGACAAGATATACCCTGAGTATGGATTTGCGTCACATAAAGGATACGGTTCAAAAGCGCATATTGAAGCACTAAAAAAGTATGGGCCATGCCCTGTACATAGAAAGACATTTATTAAAAATTTTATATGACTATGAAAGGCGGTTATTAGATGGCATATAACAATAACAGGGATAACCGGAATAAAAAAATATATGGCAGGGATGTTATAGCAGACCGCAGTAAAACTGCAGTAGCCCTTGAATACCAGCGCAGTGAAAAAGCACCAAAGGTTATAGCCACTGGCAAAGGGTACCTTGCAGAAAAAATTATCCAGAAAGCTGGGGAAGAGGACATACCTGTGCACCAGGACGAAAAGCTTGCAAGTGATTTATCAAAGCTTGAAATAGGAGAGTATATACCTCCTGAGTTATACCAGGTTGTGGCAGAGGTACTTGTTTTTGTCGATACTATGGATAAAATCAAAGGCAAGGTAATGGATAATAAAAAGAGGTGAACAGAATAAATAAAAGAAAAATTGGAAAAGAGCATGAAGAAAAAGCTGTTATTTTCTTGCAGGGCAGGGGATACAAGATAATACAATGCAATTATTCCTGCCGGTATGGTGAAATTGATATTATAGCAAAAGATGGCGGATATATTGTCTTTATAGAAGTAAAGTACAGAAAAAATACAATGCTTGGAAGTCCTGAGGGAGCTGTAGACAGCACAAAAAAACAGCATATAAGAAGAACAGCACAGGACTTTCTTATTAAAAATTTTGGAACAGATGAAGTTTTATGCAGATTTGATGTTGCCGCATTTACAGGAAACCAGATACATCTTATAAAAGACGCTTTCTAGTTAGGTATTTGTGACATGAGGTAAATTATGTTATATGGAATAAATGAGCTTAAACGGCTTGTAAGTGCTATAAATATAAGCAAAGACAAATGTTACCATCCAGAAGATGGCAAAAATATCTGTATTGTCGATGATACAGATGAAGTACCACTTATAAGGTTTACCCCATTCCAGAAGTATGACTGGATGAATATGGGGTTTTCAACACGGCTTGGAGGTGTGAGCAAAGGACATCTCGCAAGTCTTAATCTTGGCTTTGACAGGGGTGATAAGCGTGAGAATGTGTGTGAGAATTATAGACGTGCCTGTAAGGCAATGAATACAAATTGCCAGAATCTTGTATTTTCAGACCAGGTACATGACACACAAGTACTATATGCTGATAATTCACTGGCAGCAGGAATAAATTTAGAAAAAAAGCTTAAAGGCATAGATGGGCTTATCACAGATATTCCAGGTCTTGTGCTTGCGACTTCTTATGCGGACTGTGTACCTCTTTTTTTTGCTGACCCTGTAAAAAAAGCAGTTGGCTCATCACATTCAGGATGGCGCGGGACTGTAGGTTTTATTGGCAGTAAAACAGTTAAAAAGATGGAGAGCCAGTTTAAAAGCAGGCCAGAAGATATCGTATGTGTTATTGGCCCTTCAATATGCCAGGACTGTTATGAAGTAAGTGAAGATGTAATAGAAGAAGTAAAAAAAGCATATCCTGAAAATACATGGAATGATATTTTTTACTATAAAAGCGGCAGCGGGCAGGATAAGAAATACCAGCTTGACTTGTGGGCAGCTAATTACCACCAGCTTATACTTGCAGGACTGGAAAAAGAAAATATACATGTGGCAGGGCTGTGTACATGCTGCAGCAGCATGGTGCTGTTTTCCCATAGGGCATCAGGTGGTAAACGTGGTAATCTGAACGGCTTTATAATGATTTGTTAAAAGGATAAAATATGTTTTTTGCAGAAACTAGAAAGAAGTATTTTAATATAGTATTTTTATTTGTAATTATTGCTGGAGGGTTCTGGTTATGTTCTTCGCTTAAGCCAACAGCTTCTACTACTTATGATTACTATAAATATAATTATTTCAAGCCTTTAAATAAGGCAGAGTTTGTATATTTTGAGCTGGTATCTGACTATAAAAAAGGAGTTACAACAGCCTTTTTTGAACCAAAAGGAAATGGAATGTGGGGCACATACAAAAGAACACTAAATTATACTGAAAAAGAATATTTTCTTGAAGTAATTAAAAAAATTAACCCTTCTTACAAAAATTCTGAAAAAATGAAAGATGTAAAAATAAATTTTTCTTATTCTGGTATGCAGCCATATCTAAAAGAACTGGAAGAAAAACTACATATATATTCCCTGTATTATACAGGAATGAATTCTCCTGGATATTATATTAAAGGTGCTGGGTATTCTTATGTTAATTCACCATACTATATATATAAGGAATGTACCAGACGCTTTCATGGCAAAAAATATAAGGCTGCTATTAATGATTTCCAGCTTACATATAAAAATAGTATTTTTAATGGTTATGCATATGTATTTCTGGATAATTGTGGGATAATTATGGGATTTATTGCTATTATATATTCTTTTATGTCTTATACAGAAGAAAAAAGAAAAAATGTAAATGGATATATATATACAGCAAATGTAAGTTCAGCCAGATATGTCTTATGTAAATATCTGGCAGACACAATACCACTTATGCTTGTAAGCATTATATACAGCCTTCTTGGGGCTGCATGTTTTATATATTGGAACTATAAATTTAACTATGGATACGATATAAGTATTATTCCATTTTTAATAAAACCCATTTTTATAATTTTTCCAACTGTTTTAATAGTAACAGCTATTGGGCATTTTCTTGGTATATTATTCTGCTCTGGAACATTGGATATAATTGCCCAGTTTATATTATTTTACTTGTCAATGGGATATGGTTTAAGTGATAAATTTAACTTTGCATTGCTTATAAGATATAACAATTTTGATGATTATACTTTATACCAGGGCCGCTCTGGCAATGTTATCATGAACAGGGTTATAATAATATTATTATCAGTTATTTTAACTGGGCTTACAGTTGCATTATTTAATTATAGAAGGGAACATGGCAGGTTAATTAATTTAAAAAATATAAAAAAATCTGTTGTAAATGCCTTGCCTTTATCCTTTAAAAATATAATATTGAAAAAGAAAAAACAGGAAACAAAGGATTTTGTAACAAGAGGGGCTGGTTATTATATATTTAAACAGTCTGTAAGCAAAATTGTACTGTTATATATCCCTTACATATGTATAATATTTCCAATTACTATTTCCCAGAAAATGAATACATCAGATATTGCTATAGCCGGGGAGAATATTTTTATTTTTGCATCTATATTTTTGTTTATAAGGCTTGGAAATATTGAGAAGGCTAATGGCACAGAAAGCTATGTGTTTACTTCAAATTGCCCTTATCCTTTGTTATATATATTAAGAATAGCATTAGCAGGTATTATTTTATTTATAATGGTTTTAATGCCTGTGTTATTTCTTTGCCTTGTAAACCATGTACCAGCGGGAAGATGGTGTATTGGTGTATATTTAAGTTCACTGTTTATTGGAATGTTTTCATTATTAATTACTGAAGTTTCAGAAAGTTATTTAGCAGGATACTTTTCATATATTATATATTACTTATTCAATATAATTTCAAAGGGGAATACGCCACTAAGTATAGCAGGCTATACATACCATATAAAAAACACTAAGTTATATCTGGGTGTGGCATCTGCCATTATTGTTATTATATTATTATTTGTTACATCTAACAAAGCAGAAGGAAAAAGGTTAATAGGAAAAAATGAAGATAGAAATTAACAATCTCACAAAAGAGTATGATGGATTAATAGCCCTTAACGGTGTAAACATAACACTTTCCACGGGAATGTATGGGCTTCTTGGAGCCAATGGCGCAGGCAAGTCAACCTTAATTAAAATTCTTGCAGGGATATTAGATAAAACTTCAGGTGAAATAAAACTTGATGGCAATATTATCAAAAAAACAGGGCAGATAAGAAAATTAATTGGATATATACCACAGACATTTTCTTTCTATCCCAATATGACAGTTTTTGAAATAATGGATTATTTTTCTGTGTTAAATGGTGTTAAAGAAAACAGGAAAGAAAGAATTGGAAAGCTTCTTGAAATGACACATCTGACAGATAAAAGCAGGGCAAAAGTAAAGGAACTTTCAGGAGGGATGAAACAGCGGCTTGGCATTGCAGCAGCACTTGTAAAAGACCCAGGGCTTCTGCTTGTTGATGAACCAACTGTAGGGCTTGACCCAAAAGAAAGGGTGCATTTTAGCAATGTACTTATGAACTTCTCCAAAGACAAGATTATACTTCTTTCATCACATATAGTTTCAGATATAGAATCAATCTGCGAAAACCTTGCTATTTTAAATCATGGCAATGCAATTTATAATGGCAGTAAAAAGGCATTACTGAATGAATGTAATGGCAAGGTATGGCAATTTACAACAAGTCTTGAAAAATCTGTTGCTTTAGAGGAGAAATTTTCTGTTTCAAGTAAAAATATTTACCACAATGAAGCAGTTTTAAGAGTAGTATCAGAAGAAAAGCCTGCAGATAATGCAATAAATGTACCTCCTACGCTTAATGATACATATATATACAAAATTGGTGAAGATGATAAAAAATTTGAAGAACCGCAAAAAGCTGGTTAGCAATGCGGACATCCGCAATCTGCTCCGCTACTTGCTCATAATCTCATTGCCGCTTTGCTTAATCTTGGCAGTAGCTTAAACTTCTGCCAATCATAGTAACAAACAGCGCTTTACAGTGCTGAAATGCACACATTTTGCAAGAAAACATGCAAAAT
>DKXQ01000003.1:1798-25565 GCA_002493085.1 Lachnoclostridium sp. UBA7122 | reverse complement strand
AGTACATTGATAACTGGATATATCGAGTTGCACAGAGAAATTAATATTATAATATTCTGATATGCTTTTCTGATAAGCACTTTCACAAATTTGATTCTGTTAAAATATTATTATTTCTTTTTTTCTGCTTGTTCTTCTAATTTTGCGTCATAAGCCAGCATATTTTCAAATACACTATTTACCCAATGTTCATCATTCCACAATTCTGTATTATTAACTTTGCGTTCCATAATATGCCCTGTTGCAATTGTATCTACTCCATCCTGGGTTCCAAAGTAAAAATCTGCAATTTCCAGATGATTTAATATATTTTCTACTAATAACTGGCAGACCATGCCAGAACCTTGGAAACTAAATGGAACTTTAAGATAATAAACATTTTCTGCAATTTTATTATATTCTATTTCTTTAAAATCGTTATTACCTCCATAAATAATATCATTGTATCCAAGAAGTTCCTGTTTTTGAGTAAGTTCTAACATCTTATCAGTAAAAATAAGTAAATTTTCATTAGAAATATAATCTTCAAAAGATACTGTTGCCTGATTTGCAACCGCTCCATTAAAAAGGTTAATAAAATCTTTAGAAAATTTGATTATGGATTCCATACTTTCATCAGAAGTTAAATTTTTTTCCATTTCTTTATAATTACGGTTTTTTCTAACATTCGCAGTAGTTGTAGAAATATCAGACTGTCTGAAAGCTGGTGTAAATGCAACAAAACTACTAGCCAAAATACTGGTTATGCAAATACAGCTAAAAATAATCCAGCCATTACGTTTTTTTTCAACATTTAAAATATTTTGAAATCTCTCCTTCATAATCCTTGCACCTCCAAAAAAATTTGTAGTCAGTCCATTTGTTTTTTGATGTTTTATCATACCAAAAACCATCTCTGAATATGCCTTCCGGTATTCAAAAGACATATTATCTAAAACCATATCATCACAGGAAAGTTCCATATCTGCATTTGCTTGCTGGCGCATAAGATAAATTGCCGGATTAAACCAGTGTATTGCATTCGCAATAAGAATTATGAATTTATACCATAAATCTTTCCTTTTGTAATGCATAATTTCATGCCTGATTACAAAAGACAAATCCAAATTCTCAAAATTTTCATGTGGTAATATCATAACTGGATGCAATAAACTAATCATCAGTGGACTGTTTGCTTTGCTGCTTATAAAAACCAGGATTTTTTTATTAATATCTAATTCATTTGAAATTTCAGATACCTTTCCAGAAATTTCAGAATTTTTAGAAATCTGCGCCCAGCGGAACAAGTCTCTTTTCATCAGATAATACTGTATTAACTGGAGTATTAAAAAAACACAAATGCCTGTTATCCAAATCACAAAAAGTATTTCAAGCAAAGTTAATTTTCTTGTTTTTATTAACACTTTAGTATAAGAATCTGGCTGTGACTCCAATTCTGCTCCTTTTTGTTTATCCGCAGGCTTACTGTCTGTTAGTAATGCATCTTGAAAACTGGTTGTATATGTATCAGGAAGCACTATTTTTACAGAAATATCCGATAAATAAAAAATAACCGGAATAATCAAACGGATAGCCAAAAAAAACCATAAATGATATTTCCACTTAGAAGCATAAATTTTATTGATACGTGGACGGGCTATATATAAAACTATAACCAGAACACTTGTAGTTAGCGAAGCAGCTAAATAATGTAAAAATAGCTGTTCAGGCATCCTTGTGCCTCCTTTCCAGCTCATCAATCATATCCCTTAATGAAAGTAAATCATTATCACTAATTGTATTACTATCATATAAAGAGGTCACAAAATTTTGAACGGAATTATTATATAAGCGTTTTAAAAAGGAACTTCCCTCTTTTGCCTTATAATCTTTTTCTGCTATCAGGGCAGAATAATAATTTGTCCGTGTACTTCTATCGCAATAGACAAATCCTTTATCTGCCAGTCTTGCTAATATTGTCATTAATGTAGATAAAGCCCAGTTCCTTTTTCCTTTCAAATGCTCCAAGACATAAGAAGATGTTACTGGTTTTGCAGCATCCCATAAAATTAACATAATCTCTAATTCAGCATCTCCAAGATTTTTCATTTTTTATTAATTCCTCCTATATTTTTCGTATATAATGTTAAATAAAAATAAGAATAGTATACAATGTATTATTCTTATTTAGAATATTATACATCTGAATAATATTCTTGTCAAGTAAAAAATTATTTCATTGATGAAAATTCGAAAAAATTATAAAAAGTATTGCATGTTCATTGGGGCTTGAATATACTGAATGTAAGAGATTTGCCTGAAGTTTTTTGACATTGGGAACCGGGCTGAGACATGGGGCTCAGCTTTTTTAGGTTAAAGATAGATTTTATTAATTGTAGAGAAATAAAAATCAAGATACATATCTTAAATCAAGATACGAATCTTGATTTTTTGCTTTTTTTATGATAAGATACTCACATAATTTTAGGAGGTGGCTTTTATATGAATAATGGTGTTAGCTATTCTATGTTTTATGAGATATTGCTCAATTTACGTGAATATTTTCATAGTTATGGAAGAATCGATGATTCAAATGCAAAGTTAGATGAAATTGTTAAAATGATATCGATCAATTATGAGATGGCTACTAAAGGACAAAAGTTTTCGTTAGCATATATTAGAAAAGTTTCAAGACAAATTACAGGTGATGAGAAAAATGTGGCCGCTGGTTTAATTAGTGTATTTGAAAAAGAGGTCTCAAATTCAATGTTTTTTAATGAGGATGGTACAAATATATTTGGTTCAAATCCATCACTTGTTTTGCAACAAACAGAAAATGAATTTGCAGAGAAACTTATTAGTGAGATAGAAAAGATTGATTTTATTCACTTGCTTAAAAATCATAAATATTCGGATTTTGATATTATTAATGAATGCTTTGGACATTTTGTAAGAGAAAATTTCAGAAATAATAAAGAAGATGCTCAATATATGACTCCATATGAGATATCGGAACCGGTGTTGGATATCATATTTAATGATATGGAAAATGACGGATACTTTACAGAGGAGGTTCTGGGTAATTTTACAATCATGGATCCAACATGCGGAGCCGGCACGCTGTTAATTGAAAGTGCAAATCACTTTACACGTTATTTAGAGAAGAAAAAAATTAATTGTAATAATAGAAATAGATATATCGAGTGGTTTAAAAATAAAGGTATGATTGGACAAGATAAAGTTGACAGAATGGTGCGCTTATCTAAAATAAATGCACTTTTATTAGGGTGTAATATTTCTAATATAAATAGTGGAAATAGTATTGTGGGTAATAGCAGCATAAATGATTATCTTGGCAAAGTGGATTTGATTTTTACTAATCCACCATTTGGTGCAGAATATGAAGCTGGTCAGTTGAATTTATGTGAATACCCGATTTTAAATTCAATGGAGATATCTGCTAATAGCGTGGATTCAGAGCTACTTATGCTTGATAAAAGTATTGCTTTGTTAAAGGAAAATGGTTATTTGGCTATCGTTCTGCCGGATTCTGTTTTTGCATCAAAAGGAACCAATTCACTTTATAGAGATGCACTGTTAAAGCGTGTTTGTATAAGAGGTGTCATTGAACTTCCATCTGTTACATTTGCTCAAGCAGGAACAAGGACAAATACATGTATTCTTTATTTGCAAAAGAAAAAAGCAGTAAATGAAGATAGGATATTTATGGCCTTGTGTGAAGATTTGGGGTATATTGTTAAAGAAAAAATGGGAGTACCCGTAAAAATTTCAAAAGGTAAAAATGAAATGCCAGACATAGCAAAGGCATTGATAGAAAATCGTACAGATAAAAGAATTATTTTGCAAAAGCCGTCGGTAACTCAAATTACACCTTTAGATTTGATGGAAAATGTTATTAAGCCAAGTTTTTATGCTGCAGAGCGATTTGTAACAGTGGAAAATATTATGAAAGGCATTAGCGATGGATATGTAATAAAAAAGCTGTCGGACGTAGCGGAATTTGTAACAACATCCCGGAAAGGATTTATGGTTTCAGAATCAGTTAAACACATAAGTGTATTGCATGTTAATTCAAATAGTACAATCAATTTTAATGAGGTTGAACATTTTGTTCCGGTTTCAAAGGGGAGAAAAGTTGAGCCTGGTGATTTGATTTTTTCTAAATTGAATCCCAGAATTCCAAGAATGGCGGTTATTCCAGAAAAGAAGTATGATTTAGTATGTTCTAATGAATTTGAAATAATAAAGCCTACAGGAGACATAGACGCTTACATGCTTTGCTTTTTATTAAAAACAAGTAATGTAATGGTTCAAATAGAAAGCATGACATCGGGTACATCTTCATCACATAGCAGAATAAAACGTGAACAATTAGGAGAAATATTACTTCCGGTACCTGTAGCTGATGATAAAAAAAAGATATGTAGGGAATTAGGAAAAAAAATAGAGAGGGCAATTAAAGAGATTTATCAGGGAGAAAATATTATTTCTGAACAGCAAAGGTATTTATCGGAGTTAGCATAGAAAAAAGCTGGCACTTTAGAACTGTCAGCTTTTTCTTAGATATTCATACAATACCCATTGGTGATTGCATCAGGATTATAGTATTTGATTTCATATGTTTCTCCATTCCAAACGGTAGTCAAGCGGATATTCGCAATCCGCTTCGCTACTTGCCCACTTACAAAACAACCTCATAGCTGCTATCGCAGCTTTTACATCTGAACCATCGGATAAATCACTTCCTTTACGTCTCCCAAGCCCATTAATGCCAGTTATAAGACTAACTAAGATTTGGAACCAAGCTCTAGAATCTTCCGGTGTAGGCTGCTTTGTTAAATCAGCGTATTTTTTTGCATAAAAGAAATGGAGAGTAAATAAATAGCAGTGTAATTTAAGAACCTTTCCATGACATCAACAGTATTTGCCATAAAATTCCATCTTGGTGCAGTTGCCCCATTCTTGTCGAGAGAATCAAGAAAATTTGCACTCTTAACTTCAGAACCATCACAAAGATCATCGCCTTTTCCACGCATACCTTGACCAGCGATTTGGGTTTGAAGTGAAACTAAATGTTGTGCGATGTATCCCGTATCAATCATAGAGGATTGAGCCGTTATAGTGCTCCAATGAGCCAATAAATTACGTTGTTTAATTACTTGCTCTTCAATAAGTGATTTGGCAAGCTGCATACGTTGTTCTTTAGAAAGTAGTTTTAATGCATAATTGGAAATTATTACTCTATCAGAAATATCGACAGTATCAATTTCGATAGTATTGGTTGCAGCAGTTAATTGTTCATTAACATCTTCAGGTTTGGTGTTTGGAGTAATCAAACTTGAGAGTAGTTCACAATATTTTTTTATCCGTTCGTTCATAGATCAGCCTCCTAATTTGTATTTTTATTATTATACCAAAAAGTGTAGAAAAAATATATATCGGAAAATTATCGGCTCACGTCCGTTTCATAAATTTTTAAGCGCTTCTAAAAGCCTGCTATTATACATTATTGGAATATATTTGAAAATATTTTTATGAAACGGACGTGTCAAAAATGAAAGTTTTACTTGAATTACTTTTCTGTGGGAGTTATAATATATATACTAAACAGCAAAGGAGTGGTTCGCATGCAGTACATTATTAGTGGCAAGAATATTGATGTTACAGAGGGGCTCAGGTCTGCAGTTATTGAAAAAATCGGAAAGCTTGAGAGGTATTTTGTTCCTGAAACTGAGATACATGTTACCCTTAGCGTAGAAAAGGAAAGACAGAAAATTGAGATTACGATACCTATGAAGGGAAACATCATAAGAGCAGAACAGGTCAGCGATGATATGTATGTTTCCATAGATTTAGTTGAGGAAATTATTGAACGCCAGTTGCGTAAGTATAAGAATAAAATCATTGACCAGCAGCAGTCAGCAGTTGGCCTTAGCAGGGCTTTTGCAGAAGAAGAGATAGAGGATGATGATGAAATCAGGATTATCCGTTCCAAGAGGTTTGCAATGAAGCCTATGGACCCTGAGGAAGCGTGTATCCAGATGGAACTGCTTGGGCACAGTTTCTATGTTTTCCGCAATTCGGCAACAGATGAGGTCAATGTAGTTTACAAGAGAAAAGGCAACACATTCGGGCTTATAGAGCCAGAGTTCTGATACTGTTATGGTATTTGCTGCCAGACTGGTTTTAAAAATAAAGAAATAAACATATGGACAGGCTATAAAGAACTGGTTATAATCTTTATAGCCTTTTTTAAATTATGAGTTGATTAGAAAATGATTTAATGCTATACTTTAGAATGATTTGTTTTATTATTACTTTTAATTAAGATTATATAGGAGTGAAATCATGGGTTTAATTAGTAAGATATTCGGAACACATAGCCAGCATGAGGTAAAAAGAATAATACCATTGGTTGACAAAATAGAAGCTCTTGCTCCGGAATTTGAGAAGCTGGGGGATGAAGAACTAAAGGCCAAAACGCCTGAATTTAAAGAAAGGCTTGCTAATGGCGAAACACTTGATGATTTACTGCCTGAAGCATATGCAACTGTCAGGGAGGCAGCTACACGTGTACTGGGCATGCGCCATTACCGTGTGCAGCTTATTGGTGGTGTTATATTACACCAGGGACGTATTACAGAGATGCGTACTGGTGAAGGTAAGACTCTTGTATCAACTCTTCCTGCATATCTTAATGCCCTTGAGGGCAAAGGTGTACACATTGTAACTGTCAATGACTATCTTGCAAAGCGTGATGCTGAGTGGATGGGACAGGTTCATGAATTTCTGGGGCTTACAGTTGGTGTAATCCTGAATGATTTAAATAGTGATGAAAGAAGAGAAGCATATAATTGTGATATCACATATGCGACCAATAATGAATTAGGTTTTGACTACCTGCGTGACAATATGGTAGTGTACAAAGAAGACCTTGTACAGCGTACACTTAATTACGCAATTATAGATGAGGTTGACTCTGTGCTTATAGATGAAGCGCGTACACCTCTTATTATTTCAGGCCAGAGCGGCAAATCAACAAAACTTTATGAAGCCTGCGATATATTTGTAAAACAGCTTGAAAAAGGTACAGCGAAAGAACTGTCAAAGATAGACATCCTTATGAATGAAGCTGAAGAAGAAACTGGTGATTATGTTGTTGATGAAAAGGATAAAAATGTAAACCTCACTGCTGAGGGTGTGAGAAAAGCTGAGAGGTTTTTCCAGGTTAAAAACCTTGCTGACCCTGACAATCTGGAGCTGCAGCATAATATTAACCTTGCACTCAGGGCACATTCCCTTATGTTCAGGGATAAAGACTATGTTGTAAATGATGATGAAGTTCTTATTGTAGATGAATTTACTGGACGTATAATGCCCGGAAGAAGGTTTTCAGATGGCCTGCACCAGGCTATTGAGGCAAAAGAGCATGTAAAAGTCAAGAGGGAAAGCAAAACGCTTGCAACTATAACATTCCAGAACTTCTTTAATAAATATGCAAAGAAATCTGGCATGACTGGTACAGCTATTACAGAGGAAAAAGAATTCCGCGACATATATGCAATGGATGTAGTAGAAGTTCCTACAAACCTGCCTGTAATACGTGTAGATTATGACGATGCAGTATATAAGACACAGGAAGAAAAGTTTAATGCTGTTATAGCTGATATTGAAGAGGCACATAAAAAGGGACAGCCTGTGCTTGTGGGCACTATTAATATTGATACGTCAGAATTCCTTAGTGGCAAGTTAAAAAGAAAGGGCATACAGCATAAAGTATTAAATGCCAAGTTCCATGAATTAGAGGCTGAAATAATAGCTGATGCAGGCCAGAAAGGTGCTGTTACAATTGCGACAAATATGGCTGGACGTGGTACTGATATTAAGCTTGGCGAAGGTGTTACAGAACTTGGCGGGTTAAAGATAATAGGTACAGAAAGACATGAGTCAAGGCGTATTGATAACCAGTTAAGAGGACGTGCAGGACGCCAGGGTGACCCAGGCGAGTCAAGGTTTTATATTTCACTTGAAGATAATCTTATGCGCCTGTTTGGTTCAGAAAAGCTTATGGGGCTGTTTTCTGCAATGCCTGACGGTGAGCAGTTAGAGCACAAGATGCTTTCAAGCGCTATTGAAAGCGCCCAGAAAAAGATTGAAGGCAATAACTTTGGCATAAGGAAAAACCTGCTTGAGTTTGACCGTGTAAATAATGAGCAGAGAGAAGTAATATATAAAGAGCGCCGCCAGGTTCTTGACGGTGACAATATGCGTGACACTATATACAAGATGATTACCGATGTTGTTGAGAAGTGTGTCAATTCTGTAATAAGTGATGATACTTCTGCAGAGGACTGGGATATCCATGAGTTAAACAATATCCTTATACCTATTATACCTATGAAGAAGATAAAGCTTACAGAAGACCAGATAAAGCATATTACTAAGGCAGAACTGGTACAGCAGCTCAAGGAAGATGCAGTAAAAGTATATGAAGCAAAAGAAGCTGAATTTACTGACCCTGATGAAATACGCGAAGTTGAAAGGGTTATACTGCTTAAAGTCATTGACAGAAAGTGGATGGACCATATAGATGATATGGACCAGCTGCGCCAGGGCATAGGGCTTCAGGCATATGGACAGAGAGACCCTGTTGTAGAATATAAGTTTGCCGGATTTGATATGTTTGATTCAATGATTGATGCTATTTCAGAGGAAACTGTAAAGGTTCTTACGCATATCCAGATAGAGCAGAAGGTGGAACGTGAACAGGTTGCCAAAGTAACAGGAACCAATAAAGATGAAACAGTTAAGTCTGCACCAAAAAAGAGGGCTGGAAAGAAGATACAGCCGAATGACCCATGTCCATGTGGAAGTGGCAAGAAATATAAGATGTGTTGTGGCAAAAAGATTTAGTATTGGAATTGAGGTGAGTGAATGATAGAGTTTGATAATATAAAGATGGTACTGGCAAGGTATGAAGAACCTATTAAAAATATGGCTGATTCACTCGATCTGGATAATAAAAGGGACAGGGCAGAGGAGCTAGATAAAACTATGGAAGAACCGGGTTTCTGGGATGACCCGGCTTCTTCTGCGTCCATAGTGCAGGAAAGCAGAAAGATTAAATCTGTTATTGAAAGATATGAAAAGCTTTGCACAGACATGGCGGATATGTCTGAACTGATAGAGATATCAGAAGAGGAAAATGATGCCAGTACACTACCCGAAATTGAAGAAACACTAAAAAACTTTGAACAGGAATTTGAAAATTTAAGGATAGAAACACTTCTTAACGGGGAATATGACAAGGATAATGCAATTCTCACATTACATGCCGGTGCAGGCGGCACAGAAAGCTGCGACTGGGCAGGCATGCTTTGCAGGATGTACCAGAGATGGGCTGAAAAAAAGGGATATGAAGTGGAAATGCTTGATTTTCTTGATGGGGATGAAGCTGGATACAAATCGGTGACATTACAGATAAATGGCCAGAATGCATATGGTTATCTTAAGTCAGAGCACGGAGTCCACAGACTTGTGAGGATTTCACCATTTAATGCAGCAGGAAAGCGCCAGACATCATTTGTGTCATGTGATGTTATGCCTGATATAGAAGAAGACCTTGATATTGAGATTGATGATGACGATATAAGGATAGATACTTACAGGTCAAGCGGTGCAGGAGGACAGCATATCAACAAAACATCATCTGCAATACGTATCACGCATTTTCCGACAGGGATAGTTGTGCAATGCCAGAATGAGCGTTCACAGCATATGAATAAAGATAAAGCCATGCAGATGTTAAAATCAAAACTCTATATATTAAAACAGAAAGAACAGCTTGAAAAAGCAAGCGGCATAAGGGGAGAGGTAATGGATAACGGCTGGGGAAGCCAGATACGTTCATATGTTTTACAGCCGTATACTATGGCTAAAGACCATCGTACAAACTATGAATCCAGCAATGTTTCAGGAGTTTTAGATGGTGGTTTAGATGCATTTATAAATGCCTATCTGGCGTGGAATACACAGACTTTACAATCAAAGAATGGAGGATGAAATGATTAATGTAAGTATATTAGGATATGGCACTATTGGTTCTGGAGTTTTTGATATTTTAGATAAAAACAGCCATATTATAACCAAAAGAAATGGTGAAGAAATACATGTAAAATCTGTACTTGACTTAAGGGATTTTAAAGGAGACCCTGTAGAAAGCGTACTTGTACATGATTTTTCTGAAATAGAAAATGATGATGAAGTACAGATAGTTGTTGAAACTATGGGAGGGCTGCATCCTGCATATGATTTTGTAAAAGCATGCCTTGAAAAAGGAAAAAGTGTATGTACATCAAACAAAGCACTTGTTGCCGCATTTGGACCTGAACTTTTAAGCATCGCAGAAAAAAAGAATTGTAATTTTTTATTTGAAGCAAGCGTTGGCGGTGGAATTCCAATTATACGCCCGCTTAAAACTTCACTTGCACCAGATGAAATTCTGGAGATTTCAGGTATTTTAAATGGCACTACAAACTATATACTTACTGAAATGTCAGAAAAGGGCTCAGATTTTGAAACTGTGCTTAAGGATGCACAAGATAAGGGATATGCGGAAAAAGACCCGTCAGCAGATATAGAGGGATATGATACATGCAGGAAGATTGCAATACTTACATCCCTTGCATATGGCCGCCAGGTTGGTTTTGAAGATATATATACAGAGGGAATTACAAAAATTACAGAACGGGATATAAATTATGCTAAAAAGCTTGGGGCTAAAATCAAGATATTTGGCTCTGGCAAAAAGGACGGGGACAGAATAAGTGCAATGGTTGCCCCAAAACTTATAACACAGGAGCACCCGCTGTACAGCGTTGATGGTGTATTTAATGCAATTCTTGTAAAAGGAAATATGGCAGGAGATATTATGTTCTATGGCCAGGGAGCAGGAAAGCATGCCACAGCAAGCGCTGTAGTTTCAGATATTATGGAAGCTTCAAAGCACCTGGGAATAAATATAAAGACGATATGGGAACCGGAAAAGCTTGGGCTTGTGCCATTTGAAGAAAGCATTTCAAAGTTTTTTGTAAGGCTTTCTGGCACAGCACAGGACAATTCGGCAAAAGCCGGAAAAGCATTTGGCAGTTTAACGCCTGTAGATGCAGGATATAGTGATGAGTTTGCATTTATTACGGAAGCCATGACAGAAGGCACATTCAGGAAAGCAGCAGAAGAAACAGGCAATGTTATAAATAAAATCCGTATTGATGCTTAAGATTGGAGGACGACCATGAAGTATATTGTAGTTTTAGGGGATGGGATGGCGGATGAGCCAGTTGCAGCTATAGGCGGAAAGACACCTCTTGAATATGCTAAAACACCTGTTATGGACAGGCTTGCCCCAAAATCGGAGATTGGTCTTGCGCATACTATTCCAGAGGGGATGAAACCAGGAAGTGACACAGCAAACCTTGCGGTACTTGGCTATGACCCAAAGAAATATTATACCGGGCGTTCACCACTTGAAGCACTCAGTATAGGAGTTCCAATGAAAGATACAGATATTGCCATACGCTGTAATATTGTCACTTTATCAGACGACAGCCTTCCATATGAAGAAAAGACAATAACTGACCACAGCTCTGGTGAGATTTCTACAGAAGATGCCGCTGTTCTTATTGAAGCAGTAAAACAGGAATTAAATAGTGATACTTACCAGTTTTACACTGGAACAAGTTACAGGCATCTGCTTATCTGGGACAGGGGCCAGATTACAGAACTCACTCCGCCACATGATGTACTTGGGCAGGTTATAGAAAAATATCTTCCAGAAGATGCCATGCTGCGTGAAATGATGAAAAAGAGCTATGATATACTGAATAACCATCCAATTAATATTGAACGTGCAAAGAAAGGCTTAAATAAGGCAAATTCACTGTGGTTCTGGGGAGCGGGGACACGTCCGGCGCTTGATTCATTTGAGGGCAGGTTTGGCAAAAAAGGAGCTATGATATCGGCCGTTGACCTTTTAAAAGGAATTGCAAAAGGTACAGATATGTTAAATGTGGATGTACCTGGTGCTAATGGCACACTTGAAACCAACTGGGAAGGCAAGGCAGAGGCAGCAGTAAAAGTCCTGCTTGAAGATAATTATGATTTTGTATATATCCATATGGAAGCACCTGATGAAATGGGACACCAGGGAAGCCTTGAACGTAAGATTAAAGCGGTTGAATATCTTGATAGCCGTGTATTAGCTACAGTTGTTAGTAAGATGGATGCTTCAGGTGAAGATTACAGGATGTTAGTCCTGCCTGACCACCCGACTCCGTTATCATGCCGCACACATACATCAGACCCTGTCCCATATATGCTTTATGACAGCAGGATTAATAAAAATGCAGGGTGGCTGTACAATGAAGCAGATGCAGCGAAAAGCGGCAATGTAGTGGAACAGGGATATACTCTTATGAGTACATTATTAGAAAGGTGTTAAAAGGAGGGACATTATGTTAGTAGTGAAGAAGTTTGGCGGTACATCTGTTGCTGACAAAGAAAGAATTTTTAATGTCGCAAACCGCTGCATTGAAGAATATAAAAGAGGAAACCAGGTGGTAGTGGTTTTATCAGCTATGGGAAAACAGACAGATGTCTTAATTGATATGGCAAAGGACATTAACCCAAAGGCGGCAAGGCGTGAGCTTGATATGCTTCTTACAACAGGCGAACAGACATCAGTGGCTCTTATGGCTATGGCTATAGATGCACTTGGATATCCTGCAATTTCCATGAATGCATTCCAGGTTGCTATGCATACAACAGCTGATTATGGAAGTGCAAGAATTAAGAGAATTGATACTGAAAGGATTAAAAATGAACTTGATAACCGCCGCATAGTTGTTATTACAGGTTTTCAGGGAATTAACAAATATGATGATTATACAACACTTGGCAGGGGTGGTTCTGATACTACTGCTGTAGCACTCGCAGCAGCGCTCCACGCTGATGCCTGTGAGATTTACACAGATGTAGACGGGGTATTTACAGCAGACCCAAGAATTGTGCCAAAAGCACGCAAACTTGATGAGATTACTTATGATGAAATGCTTGAGCTTGCAAGCCTTGGAGCAGGAGTTCTTCATAACCGTTCAGTTGAGATGGCTAAAAAATATGGTGTGCAGCTTGTTGTACGTTCAAGTCTGAATACAAGCGAAGGGACAGTAGTTAAGGAGGAAAGTAATATGGAGAAAATGTTAGTCAGCGGAGTTGCTACAGATAAAAATGTTGTGCAGATAGCAGTTGAAAACCTGCCAAATAAGCCAGGAGTTGCGTTTAAATTATTCCACCATCTTGCTAACCACAATGTCAATGTAGATATGATACTCCAGTCAGTTGAACATGACGGGACACAGGACATATGCTTTACAGTAACAGAAGATATGGCAGAAACAGCTATAGAAACACTAAAACGCCATGCTAATTCAAGCCTTAAGGGCTCTCATGCGACGATAACAAGGGATGTTGCCAAGGTTTCTGTTGTAGGTGCAGGCATGATGTCCAATGCAGGTGTAGCTGCAAAAATGTTTGAGGCACTCTATGATGCAGGTGTAAATATTCTTCAGATTTCTACATCAGAGATAAGGGTAACAGTGCTTATCGAAAGAAAATATACAGAAACAGCAGCACAGGCTGTACATGATGCATTTTCACTTGATGATTAAGGCTTAGTAACACCAGGTATGGGAAATAGGCGGCTTTGGGGCCGCCTGGGTTTTTATGGAGGACTGTTATGGATATTGCTGGACAAATTGCAGAGGAACTGTCTATTGGCAAATGGCAGACAGAAGCAGTAATAAAACTTATAGATGAGGGAAATACTATTCCCTTTATAGCAAGGTACAGGAAAGAGGCACATGGTTCTTTAAATGATGAACAGCTGCGTAACCTGAATGTCCGCCTTATATATCTTAGAAACCTTGAAGAAAAAAAAGAACAGGTGCTTACAAGCATACAAGAACAGGGAAAACTGACAGAAGAACTTAAAAGGCAGATTATTGAAGCTAAGACGCAGGTCGTTGTAGATGACCTTTACCGCCCATACAGGCCAAAAAGAAGGACAAGGGCAACTATAGCTAAGGAAAAAGGACTTAAAGGGCTTGCAGATATAATCATTGCGCAGAAGACCACAGAAGACATTGAAAGGCTTGCTATGGCATATGTTTCAGAAGAAAAAGAAATCCATGACATTTATGAGGCAATAGCAGGGGCAAAAGATATAATAGCAGAAGCAGTATCTGACAATGCAGAATTCCGGACTTATATAAGAAAAGTTACTGTAGATGAAGGAAAGATTGTTTCTGTTGCAAAAGACAGTGAAGCACAGTCTGTATATGAAATGTATTATGATTTTAGTGAGCAGATAGATAAAATTGCGGGGCACAGGGTGCTTGCATTAAACCGTGGGGAAAAGGAAAAATTCCTTACTGTAAAGATTGAAGCACCAGAAGAAAGAATACTTGCATTTCTTGAAAAAAAGGTGGCTGCTTCCGGCAATCTGACAGATGTTTTAGAGGAAGCTGTGGAAGACAGCTATAAAAGGCTTATAGCACCTGCTATAGAGCGTGAGATACGTAATGAATTGACAGAAAAGGCTGAAGATGGCGCAATTAAAGTATTTGGCAAAAATCTGGAACAGCTTCTTATGCAGCCTCCTATAACTGGCAAAAATGTGCTTGGCTGGGACCCGGCTTTCCGTACAGGCTGTAAACTTGCAGTTGTTGACAGCACAGGAAAAGTACTTGATACTACAGTTGTATACCCAACAGCACCACAGAATAAAGTAGAGGAAACTAAGAAAACTGTAAAAGCACTTATTGACAAATATGATATATCTATAATATCTGTTGGCAATGGCACAGCGTCCCGTGAGTCTGAACAGATAATTGCAGGAATGTTAAAAGAAATAAAAAAACCTGTACAGTATATAATAGTTAATGAGGCAGGAGCTTCTGTATATTCTGCAAGTAAACTTGCAACAGAGGAATTTCCGGAGTTTGATGTAGGGCAGCGCAGTGCAGCTTCAATAGCCAGAAGGCTTCAGGACCCTCTTGCAGAGCTTGTAAAAATTGACCCAAAATCTATCGGTGTAGGACAGTACCAGCATGATATGAACCAGAAAAAACTTTCAGAGGCTCTTACAGGTGTAGTTGAAGACTGTGTAAATAAAACTGGTGTAGACTTAAATACTGCTTCAGCCCCGCTTTTAGAATATATTTCAGGCATTTCAAAAACTGTTGCAAAAAATATAGTAACATACCGTGAAGAAAATGGCAGGTTTACGGACAGAAAACAGCTTTTAAAAGTCGCAAAACTAGGTCCTAAAGCATATGAACAGTGTGCAGGGTTTATGCGCATCCAGGATGGTGATAACCCGCTTGATGCTACAAGTGTGCATCCTGAATCATATAATGCAGCAAAAGAACTGCTTAAAAAACTTGGAATGGGCTTTGAAGATTTAAATATAGTACAGCCAGAAGCTGGAAAAAAGAATACAAATGGCAGCAGTGTGCTTTCAAAAAAGATTCAGGATAAAAGAGCTGTAGCAGCAGAGCTTGGAATAGGTGAAGTAACACTTGAAGATATACTTAAAGAGCTGGAAAAACCTGCAAGGGACCCACGTGATGAGATGCCGCTTCCAATACTTAGAACCGATGTACTTGAAATGAAAGACTTAAAAGAGGGAATGATATTAAAGGGCACAGTGCGCAATGTTATAGATTTTGGTGCATTTGTGGATATAGGTGTCCACCAGGATGGTCTTGTACATATATCACAGCTTTCCAGCAGCAAATTTGTAAAACATCCTCTTGATGTGGTAAGCGTTGGTGATATTGTAGATGTAAAGGTGTTAAGTGTAGATACAAAGAAACAGAGGATACAGCTTACAATGAAACTGTAATACCAGTTTTTACCCACAGCTATAGGAGTATTTGAGAATGGGATTTTTAGACAAGTATTTTATTGAAATTAAAAATGGCTCGAAAGTTACTTATAGTGAAAGTGATTTAAATAAGCTTGACAGAACTTATGAATCTGAAATTCTTAATAAAACTGATAAAAAGTTCAAGTCCCCTATGCGCAAAGAGATGCAGAAAAGCTTTCATTCACAAGTCAGGGATTATGCATTTGAGCGCATATTAGATAAACACTTATATACATTTAAATATCTGCTTGTTATTCCCAATCCATATGGTGTTGCAAAGCAGACAGCACTCCTTTTATTTAATTCATCTAAAGTGTGCAGGGTCCACTACTGTGTGGCTGGTGACAGGCCTGAGTACAATTTTGAAGGTGATTCACTTCCAGCTACAAGACACCGTGTGGCTATTATGGGACTTTACCATGGCAGGAATAACAAAGTCGACTTACAGCTTATAGATGAAGAAAACAGCATTATAAAGCACAGAGTAATAAATATATATGTTCCTGAAATTACTGGAAAGGTATCAAAGATAGTACATGATGCGGACAAACAAATGTCACATTTTCCATTTATTCTGCTAAATGGCATTTTTTTCAATCCTGTTGTTACAGATGGCGAAGGAAATTTAAGATATTCACTTCAGTTAAAAACTGGAAAGCTTGGCATGATACCATTACAAAATGGAAGGTTCCTGCTTGCAGACAAGACTGCAGGCCGTATGAATGAATATGGCATTGTGCAGCCATGCAGATACCATGAGATGGATTATATGGGCAGGGTTTACAGAACATTCCTGCTTGAGTACAGTATAGGGCGTGCTATAGCACAGGATGGGGATTCCCTTTTTCTTGTAACATCATCAGATAAAGACCATATTTCAGACTGTATAGTTGAACTTGACATGAACAGCGGAAAGATTATCCAGAAATGTGATATAGCATCAGTAATTGGCAGTGAATACTGTACAGTAAGAAACTGGGCTGATATAACAAGGCTTGAATACCATGGTGGAATGATGTTTGTAACAGTTAAAAGGCTTCACTGTATATTAAAGCTTGACTGGAAAGAAAAAAAGCTTTTGTGGATTATATCACCACCTCCAATATGGAAGGCCACACAAGTAAAGAAATACCTGTTAAAAGGAATGGGCATACGTGGGGCTATATGTTCTAATCCCGAGTATATAGCTGTGCCAGATGCTTTTAACGGTGAATATGATATTGTGATATTTGATACACGTTCGGCTGGCAGGGTGAAAACCGGTTATAAGACATTTAATAATTCAGTAATAAAAGTTATCCATATTAATGAGAACGAAAGGACATACAGCCTTAAAGACAGGGTAAAACTGGAAAAGTCACCAAGATATGGAAGTGCAATTTATTCTGAAGATGGGAAATACCTGCTTGCAATGGAGGGAATATTAAAGAGGAATAAAAGAAAAAAAGCTGGTTACAGTTCCTGCATTATTGAAGTTGATACTGCAAGCGGGGAACAGATAAAAAGGACAGAATTTACAAAAGCATTTATAAGTGCATGGGAGTTTAAACCACATATAGAGGATTACTGTAAACCACTGGAAAGAAATGACAATGTTGTGTTTGGCAGTTTAAAGCCACCAGAAGAATTTACAGGACAGATGCCAGAAACTGCAGATGAGAAGATTGACAGGGATTATTTTGGCAGGATAAGGCTGTGTGATAACCTGTTTCTTTTTACAATGGTGCCAGGGATGGCAGACAGAATATACTTTATAGGCAAAAAAAATAAATATGTGCAGGATTATTCTAATATAAAGCCTGTTGAAAGAAAAAGGTTTTTTGCTATTATGCTTGAAGGGCTTAAACCAGACGAATATTTTATATATGTGGAGAGCGGGGGCATGACATATAAACTCAGAAATGAAATAAGAGTCACTAAAAAAAATAATTCTAATTAAAGAAAAATGGAAGAAAGGGTGAAAGAAAAAAATAAGAAAGGAAAAATGCAAACACCCATTTTTCGCCCTTTGTGTTTGCGTCCCAGGCAGAAATGCAGGTAATTCCGCCTGGGGCTTGGTGCAGATTATGAGTCAATTATCACATTTAGATGAACTGGAAGCAGAAGCAATTTACATTATGCGTGAAGTTGCCGCAGAATGTGAAAAACCAGTTATGCTGTACTCTATTGGAAAGGACAGCTCAGTTATGCTTCACATTGCTTTAAAGGCATTTTATCCAGACAAGCCGCCATTTCCATTCCTTCATGTAGATACTACATGGAAGTTTAAGGAAATGATAGAATTCCGTAACAGGATGGCTAAGCAGTATGGGCTTGAGATGCTTGTATATACCAATGAAGAAGGCAGGAAACAAGGCATAAACCCATTTGACCACGGCTCTGCATATACAGATATTATGAAGACACAGGCGCTTAAACAGGCACTTGACAAGTACCAGTTTACAGCAGCCTTTGGCGGTGGAAGGCGTGATGAAGAAAAGTCCAGGGCAAAGGAGAGGATTTTTTCATTCAGGAATTCAGCCCATGCATGGGACCCTAAGAACCAGAGGCCTGAGATGTGGAAACTCTTTAATACAAAAATATTTAAAGGCGAAGAAGTAAGGATATTCCCACTTTCAAACTGGACTGAAAAGGATATCTGGCAGTATATCAGAAGGGAAAATATTGAGATACCATCGCTTTATTTTGCCAAAGAACGTCCTGTCGTATACCGTGATGGCAATATAATTATGGTGGATGATGACCGTATGAGGCTTGGGCCTGGTGAAAAGCCGGTTATGAAAAAAGTGCGCTTCCGCACATTGGGGTGCTATCCGCTTACAGGCGGTATAGAATCAGAAGCAGATACACTGGATGCGATTATTGAAGAGACACTTAGCGCAGTTTCTTCTGAGAGGACAAGCAGGGTAATTGACAATGAGGCAGCAGGAAGCATGGAAAGAAGAAAGAGAGAGGGGTATTTCTAATATGCAGAGTTTACTAAAATTTATTACATGTGGCAGTGTAGATGATGGAAAATCAACTCTTATAGGCCATATGCTGTATGATGCCAAGCTGCTTTTTGCAGACCAGGAAAGAGCACTTGAACTTGACAGCAAGGTAGGAAGCACAGGCGGGGCAGTTGACTACTCACTTCTTCTTGACGGGCTTATGGCTGAAAGAGAGCAGGGTATAACTATTGATGTAGCATACCGCTATTTTACTACAGATAACAGGAGTTTTATAGTTGCCGATACACCAGGGCACGAGGAATATACAAGAAATATGGCAGTGGGCGCTTCATTTGCTGAGCTTGCGGTTATACTTGTGGATGCATCAAAAGGCGTGCTGGTACAGACAAAGCGCCATACACGTATATGTGCACTTATGGGCATTAAACACATTGTATATGCAATTAATAAGATGGACTTAATTGACTACGACCAGAATACATTTAAAGAAATTGTCAGAAATATAAAAAAAATGACAGCTGAATATGAATTTAAATCACTGTTTACAATTCCTGTATCCGCAACAGAAGGCGACAATATTACTACAAAATCAGACAAGATGCCATGGTTTAAAGAGGGAACGCTTCTTAATTATCTGGAAAATATAGATATAGCTGGCAGAACAGATGAAACAGGCTTTGTAATGCCTGTCCAGAGAGTATGCCGTCCCAACCATACATTCCGTGGCTTTGAAGGCCAGATAGAAGCTGGAAACATATCAGTGGGTGATGAAGTAGTATCACTGCCAAGCGGTGAAAGTGCAAATGTCAAATCTATACTTGTTACAAATAAAGAAGCAGATACAGCATTTAAGGGCCAGGCTGTCACTATACAGCTTGACAGGGAAGTGGATGTATCACGTGGATGTATGCTCTGTAAGGATACAGACCTTAATGTAGGCAAGATGTTTACTGCAAAGCTTCTGTGGATGGATGACACAAAACTTGTAGCAGGTAAGAATTACTTTTTAAAGATTGGTACAAAGATGGTTCCTGCAGTAGTTATGAATATTAAATATAAAATTGATGTCAATGAAGGAAACCACGTACAGACCGACAGGCTCTATAAGAATGAAATAGCAGTATGTGATATTTCATGTTCAGACAAAATTGTATTTGATGAGTTTAAACACCATAAAGAACTTGGCGGTTTTATTCTTATTGACCGTATAAGCAATATGACATCTGCATGTGGTGTAGTTGAACATTCCCTGCGCCGTGATGACAACCTTACATGGCATAACATGGATATTACACGTGAACTCAGGGCTAACCAGAAAGGACAGTCGCCAAAAACTATCTGGCTTACCGGGCTTTCAGGTGCAGGAAAGTCTACGATAGTCAATGAGCTTGAAAAGAAGCTTTTTGAAACAGGAAAGCATACAATGGTTCTTGATGGTGACAATATCCGCATGGGTCTTAATAAAAACCTTGGATTTAAAGAACAGGACCGTATAGAAAATATAAGACGTATTGCAGAAGTGTCCAAACTTATGAATGATGCCGGCATAATCGTCCTTACATCATTTATATCACCATTCCGTCTGGACAGGCGCAATGCAAAAGACATTATCGGACAGGACAGTTTTATAGAAATATATATAAGCACACCAGTTGAAGAGTGTGAAAGGCGTGATGTCAAAGGACTTTATAAAAAGGCAAGAAAAGGTGAAATACCTAACTTTTCAGGTATATCAAGTCCATATGAACCGCCAGAAAATCCTGATATTGAGCTAGATACAACAGGACAGAGTTTAGAAGATTCTATTAATTATATAATGGAAAAGTTAGAAAAATATATGTAAGGGGATTACTGTTTACAGAGCTGCCTTTTTTGCATCTGCAGCAAGCAGCCGTGAATAGTAATATAAAGGAAATTACAATGGATTTGGAAAAAGAACTTGAAGTATCTATAAAAGCAGCTATAGAAGCGGGACATGCAATTATGGATATATATAATAGTGCAGAAGATATGCAGATAACATATAAAGATGGTGATATGCCGCTTACAGTGGCTGATAAAGCTGCAAATAAAATAATTGTTGAAACACTTAAAAAAGAATTCCAGACATACAGCATTTTGTCAGAAGAGGAAAAAGACAATAAAAGCCGCCTTGAAAATGACTGCTGTTTTGTAGTTGACCCGCTTGATGGTACTAAGGAATTTATAAAGAGAAATGGACAGTTTACTGTAAATATAGCATTAGCTTATAAACATGAGTCTGTTATGGGAGTAATATATGTTCCTGTAACAGGTGAGCTGTATTATGCTGTTAAAGGAAAAGGTGCATTTTTTGACAATGGCAGCGGCAAATCAGAAAGAATAGAAGTTTCAAAATGCACAGACCTGGCAAAACTCCGGCTTGTCATGAGCAGTTCACATGGATGTGAACAGATGGACAGGCTTATAGAAAAATATAAATTTGACAATTTTGTAAAGATGGGAAGTTCATTGAAAGGCTGCGTTGTAGCAAGAGGAGATGCAGAAGTTTACTACAGGTTCAACCCTACTATGGAATGGGATACAGCAGCAATGCAGTGCATTGTTGAGGAGGCAGGTGGGATATTCATGCAGATGGATGATACCCCTATGCGTTATAACCGTGAAAACAGCCTTAATTCTAAAGGATTTTATATTATAAATAATCCAGCAAATAAGCTGGAGTTAGATTAATAAGAAGGGCTTAAAATGAATGCTTTAGATAAAATTAACCGGGAGTTATCTACTACACAAGTAATTGCCCTTGGATTTCTCTCTGCAATCCTTATTGGCGCTGTTATACTGTCACTTCCTGTCTCCTCTGCTGACGGGACATTTACACCATTTGTAGACAGCCTTTTTACATCAGCTACATCTGTATGTGTAACAGGGCTTGTGGTTGTCACAACTGCCACACACTGGAGCTTATTTGGCAAGATAATAATTATTATACTTATACAGCTTGGCGGTCTTGGCATTATTTCATTTACAACAGGCATTATGATGGTTATTGGAAGAAGGATAACACTAAGAGACAGGATGCTTCTTGAAGATGCATTAAACCTTGATACGCTTACAGGGCTTGTAAAGTTTCTGCGCAGGGTTTTTAAAGGAACATTTATAGTTGAAAGCATGGGAGCTTTAGGCTATTCTTTTGTCTTTATACCAGAGTATGGTTTTATTAGAGGCATATGGTATTCTGTCTTTCACTCAATATCTGCGTTTTGTAATGCAGGCATTGACATACTTGGTGAAAACAGCTTTGTCCCATATGTATTAAACCCATGGATAAACATTGTGACAATGTGCCTTATAGTGGCAGGAAGCATAGGTTTTATCGTTTGGTGGGATATAACAGCTAATGTAAAAAAACTTGCCAGCCATGAATACACGCTTAAAATGGCACTGCGCAGACTGCACCTCCATTCAAAAATATCTATAATAACTACACTATGCCTTATATTTGGAGGGGCTGTGTTTATATTTATACTTGAATATAATAATACAGCCACTATAGGAAATATGGGGATTGCAGGCAAAATTATGGCAAGCCTTTTCCAGTCAGTGGTATTAAGAACTGCTGGTTTTATGACATTTTCACAGGCAGGACTTAGAAGCACAACAGTACTTGTATGTCTGTTCCTGATGTTTATAGGAGGTTCATCAATAGGCACAGCAGGAGGAATCAAGACAACGACTTTTGCACTGCTGTTTTTGAGCACACGTGCAACAATTAAAGGACAGCCACATATCGTTGTATTTAATAAAACAATTCCCCATAAAACAGTACAGAAAGCGCTTGCTGTTACATTTGTAAGTCTTTTAGTGCTTATACTGGCTACATTTGTACTTCAGATTGCAGAGGGAGGTTTGCTGCTTGATGCTGCATTTGAAACCACAAGTGCTATTGCCACAGTAGGGCTGTCAAGAGATTTTACAGCATCACTAAATTTTGCAGGTAAACTTATAATTATTATTTGTATGTATTTAGGCAGGATAGGTCCTATATCTATGGCAATTTTCTTTAACAGACAGCAGGGAAACAATATATACTGTTCATATCCACATGAGGATATTACAGTTGGATAGGAGGAATATGGATAAATCATTTGCAGTTTTTGGACTTGGAAAATTTGGAAGCAGTGTTGTAATGGAACTTACCAATGCAGGCGCTGACGTACTTGCAGTAGACATAAACAAAGAGCGGGTACATGCACTGGCAGATATTGCAACATGTGCAGTGGCAGTTGATATATGTGATACAGAAGCTATGGAATCACTTGGAATCTCAAATATGGATGCAGTAGTTGTTGCAATTACAGAAAGCCTTGATATAAGTATTTTAGCTACTATATTTGCAAAAGAATCGGGTGTTCCTTATGTAATTGCAAAATCACGGGATGCAATACATTCAAAAATACTATTAAAAGTTGGCGCAGACAAAATAGTGCGTCCTGAACTTGAAACTGGCGTAAGGATTGCAAGACACCTTGCAACAGGAAATGTTCTTGATTTTGTCGAACTTTCTGACACAATTAAAATGATAGAGATGAATATAAGGCCTGAATGGACAGGACATACTTTACGTGAGCTTAATTTACGTGAAAAAGAGCATATAAACGTAATTGCACTCCGCAAAGATGGAGAACTGGTTGTAACCCCGCCTCCGGACAACATATTAGAGCCAGGGCTGTCAATGCTTATAATAGCAGAGAAAAAATATCTGCATAAACTGGTGCAGTAGCCCGCTTGCGCACAAATGCACATATTATTTTTACTTTATAGGATGCAATTTCCTATAAAGTAAAAAAAC
>DKXQ01000003.1:953-1509 GCA_002493085.1 Lachnoclostridium sp. UBA7122 | reverse complement strand
AATTTCCTATAAAGTAAAAAAACTGCCTCACTGGCAGTAAAAAAGTTTATGGAGTATTTAGAATACCGTTGAGGAATATTTAACTCTTGCATAAGAAAATTTGGACAAATCTAAACATAAAAAAAACTATTGTACTTGATAATGTAATTTTTTATAAACTATCGTATCAAAAAATATAGAAAAAGACCTCCATACCACTTACTTAGTATGGAGAGCTTATTTTGTTCTCTTAAATTAATGACCATCATTGGACTATTGCCCGCTTCTTTTTTGAAAGTTTTTTAATTTTTCTTTCAGTTCTTCCAATTCTTCTTCGCTAATATCCTCAAACTGGTCACATAGTATGCAATCCCTGAATAATGGCTTTTTAATTTTACAGCCATGTAATATCCACTCAATAAAACAGCAAATCCATAGTGCAGGGATAGATACAATTGTTAATGTTATAAGAATTATGATACAATTGTTAATGTCAATCTGCTCCTCCCGCTATATACCCTTGCAATAACTTACATTACAAGGGTACTTTTTATTGCGAGAAATTCAGAAATATAAA
>DKXQ01000003.1:473-665 GCA_002493085.1 Lachnoclostridium sp. UBA7122 | reverse complement strand
GAGAAATTCAGAAATATAAAGGGGGCTATTAGTATGCGTCCACACTGACAGCTCCCTTTCCATTAACTACATTTATGTTAAAAAACCAGAAAGTCTTGTAATACACATGTTTAAGTTGTAAATATACAAAAAATGTTGTATAATACTATTGTGTGTATCACAGCTTTAGCTGTATTGGTGTGGTAGTGCGTT
>DKXQ01000003.1:0-168 GCA_002493085.1 Lachnoclostridium sp. UBA7122 | reverse complement strand
ATTGGTGTGGTAGTGCGTTACCATTCCCTTACCTGGCATTGCGGCCACAATGCCGGGTGGTACACCACTCTTTATTAATGTTCTGAAATCTCTGATTTATATTTTATCACATTAAGATATCTTTTACAATACTTATTCTGATTTTACAGCTCTGACGAGTAAATATAT
>DKXQ01000193.1 GCA_002493085.1 Lachnoclostridium sp. UBA7122 | reverse complement strand
GCCATGCCAGAGTCTTAAAAAGTTGCACAATATATTTACACTTTCGTATACCCAGGTAAAGTTACACTATCCACTTTAGAAAATTAAGTGGAAAAATCTTGAAATTTTTGGTATAATAAGACATGAAATTTAAGACAAATTAAGGAGGAGGAATATGGGGAATTATTTTACTAATCCGGTTTTACCAGGGTTTTATCCTGACCCTACGGTTTGCCGTGTTGGTGATGATTATTATCTTGCTACTTCAAGTTTTGAATTGTTTCCAGCAATCCCGGTATTTCACAGCAGGGATTTAGTTCACTGGAGGCAGCTTGGGCATGTGCTTGATAAAAAAGAGTGGCTTTATGTGGATGCAAATCTTTTTGCAGGTGGCATGATGGCCCCGACGCTGCGGTACAGTGATGGGACATTTTATTTGATATGCTGTAATTTTGCAGATAGTGGCAATTTTATTATGACAGCTAAAGACCCAGCAGGTCCCTGGAATGAACCTGTGCCTCTGCCGGATGTGCCAGGGATTGACGCATCTATTTTCTTTGACGATGATGGCAAGTGCTATGTTACAAGTACAGGGCAGTTTGATTTTGCTGACTGTACAGAGCAGGGCATATGGGGAGCGGAGTTTGACCCAGGGTCAGGAAAACTTTTAAGTGGGAAAAAGGTACTATGGAGAAGTGCATTAAGGGGTGCACCTTCCAGTGAAGCACCACATTTATACCATATTGGTGACTGGTATTACCTGATAACGGCTGAAGGCGGCACAGAGCATTACCACAGTGTTGTAATTGGACGAAGCAAAGAGCCGCTTGGTGAGTATATGGGCTGTCCACACAATCCTGTAATGACACACCGCCATCTTGGCAAAAACTATCCTATCGGCAATGCTGGACATGCAGACCTTGTGCAGACACAAAACGGTGACTGGTATGCAGTTTTGCTGGCTTCACGTCTTGTAGATGGATTTTATAAAAATATGGGCAGGGAAACATATATGGTTCCTGTAGAATGGGAAGATGGCTGGCCTGTATTTTCACCAGGAACGGGCAAGATAGAGTTTAAATATCCTGTTCCTGCACTGCCAGAGTCTGCTGCTGCCAGCAAACCGCCAGAAATTGATAACTTTGACAGCAATACGCTTGATATAAACTGGGTATTCTGGGGTACACCATACCAGGATTTCTGGAAACTGGAAGATGGGGCATTAAAATTAAAAGCACTGCCTCATGCTATGGCACGTCCACTAAAGAGAATTGATATGAGCAAACCAGTTGAGAAAAAATATGATGACAATGTGTCTTGTGTGCTGCGCCGCCAGTGCCAGCCAGATTTTGAGGCATGCTGCAGTCTTAAGTTTGATGCTAAGGATAAAGAAGCAGCAGGACTTGTATTACTTCAGCAGTGCAACCACCAGCTACGCATAGAAAAAAGAGCTAAAACGGTACAGGTGGTTCTGGCAGAATGTAGTATAGACTGTCCGCCATTTCTTCCGGCATTTAAAGATAACACAACTGAACACATATTGGCAGAACATCCTTATGAATCTGAGACTGTTATAATGCGTATTGCAGCAAAAGGACAGGATATTACAGTTTATTGCAATGACCTGCTGCTTTGCCATGTAGACGGAAGGCTTATTAATACAGAGGAAATAGGTCCTATGACAGGCACAATGACAGGCATGTTTGCTACTTCTAATGAAGCAGCATCTGATAACTGGGCGTTATTTGACTGGTTCCGCTATACAGAAAATTAAAACAGGCCTGGCACCAAAAAGGAGAAGGAGAAGAAAGTGAATAATTATATTTTCCCGTTTTTGTGGATGCGGGGTGAAAGTGAAGAAGTTATAAGAACTGAAATTGAGAAAATAGCAGAGTGTGGAATTAGAGCTGTATGTGTAGAAGCACGTCCCCATAATGATTTTTGCGGTCCAGGCTGGTGGCATGACATGGATATTGTTATTGATGAGGCCAAAAAACGGGGTATGAAAATATGGATTCTGGATGACAAGCATTTTCCTACAGGGTATGCGGCTGGTCTTATTGAGACGAAATACCCAGAACGCAAAAAATGGTATATCGCAGATACAACAGCAGATATATTTGGCAGCCAGCACCCCCTTACAATAAATGTAAAAAGAATGTTAAAGCCTGTAATTGGCTACTGGCAGCTTGGTGAACCTGCTGATTATGAAGAACGTGCTAAGAATGAACTGCTTGCAGTAGTTGCCTGCCAGTTTACAGATAGTGATACATTTACAGAAGAAACCATTAACCTTACTGGTACCTGTAAAGATGGAACTGCTTCATTTACTTTGCCAGAGGGGCAATGGCGTGTACATGTTATTTACAAGACACGTACAGACGGAGGCAATGAGGACTATATTAATATGCTTGATAAAGTCTCAGCCCATACACAGATTGAGGGAGTATACGAGGCACACTATGAGCATTATAAAGATGAATTTGGCAAAACTATTGCAGGATTTTTCTCAGATGAGCCTGAGCTTGGCAATACAAAAGATGTAGCTTATGATGCAAAAGTAGGGAAAAAAGGACTTGCCCTGCCATGGAGTGATGAACTGGAAGGCATGTTAAAAGAAAGATATGGCGATGATTACAAGCGTTATCTGCCATTTTTATTTACTGAAACAGATACAATGGAACTGTGCCCACAGATGCGGTATGACTATATGGACTGTGTAAGCAGGCTTTATGAAAAGAACTTTTCTAAGACAATTGGTGACTGGTGCAGGGAACACGGAGCAGAATATATTGGACATGTAGTAGAAGATAATGGAACCCACAGCCGCACTGGGCATGGCCCAGGGCACTGGTTCAGGGCTATGGCAGGACAGGACATGGCAGGTATAGATGTTATCGGAAGCCAGGTTATATTTGGTGCGCCAGCCCAGACACGGAGCGGAATGGGCGGAATGGATATTGATGGAGAGTTTTTCCATTATATTTTAGGCAAACTCGGTGCATCTTCCGGGCATCTGGACCCAAAGAAAAAGGGCAGGACTATGTGTGAGCTTTTTGGCGCATATGGATGGAATTTTGGTGTGCGCAATATGAAGTATCTTCTGGACCATCTGTTATGCAAAGGAGTAAATTATCTTGTACCACATGCATTTTCTATGGCAGAATATCCAGACATAGATTGTCCGCCGCACTTTTATGCAAGGGGAAATAATCCACAGTTTATGTGGTTTGCCAGACTTATGAAGTATGCTAACCGTATGTGTGGTATTTTAAATAATGGAACACATATAGCGTCTGTAGCACTTTTGTATGATGGAGAGGCTGACTGGACTGGAACACATATGCCAATGCAAAAAGCTGGAAGAGAGCTTATCAGACATCAGATTGAATTTGATGTTGTATGCATTGATATGTTAAAGTGCCTTAAAGATTATAATGGCAAAATAGAGAATAAAAAGTTAATTATCAATGGTGTAACATTTGATTGTCTTGTAATTCCGTATATGGAGTATATGCCATATGAATTAGCAGGATTTTTAGAAAAAAACAGTGGTTTTCCCGTATATTTTGTGGGAGGATGGCCACGGACAGTTCTTAAAAATGCCATGCATGATAAAACTGCCAGTATGGAGTGGAAACATACATGCAAATGTCTGGAATTACCAGAGCTTGCTGCTACACTTAAAGCTGATGGAATGAAAAAAATTACATTGGAGCCGGCATTTTCTAAAATCAGTATGTACCACTATAAAAAACAGGAGCAGATCCTTATGCTTATGAATGAATCTGCAGAAGATTCATATAAAGGGGTTTTACAGGTTCCTGGCATAGAAGAGGTTGTATACTATGACGCAATGAAAGACTGTTATAAAGATATACACACAGAAGTTAAAAATGGCATAAGGCAGATTCCATTAATGCTTGAACCAGGTGAAAGCTGCATTATTATGGAGAAAAAGGGACATGTAACTACAGGAATATATGAATCCTTTGAAACCCAGATTTCCAACTGCCAGAATGTAATAAATCTAAAAGATGGATGGCGGACAGAATTAGCATCTGCAAAAGAATACCCTGGATTTTCTTTACTGCCTATGGGTGGCAGCCTGGTTCCTGTGTCAGATATTAAACCA
The DNA here is from genome assembly GCA_002493085.1 of Lachnoclostridium sp. UBA7122. GTDB lineage: Bacteria > Bacillota > Clostridia > Lachnospirales > Lachnospiraceae > Butyribacter. Next base: position 17,222 of record DKXQ01000193.1, on the reverse strand, counting down.
GATTTTTCTGGGATTATAAGGTATACTAAAGATATTGATTTGGATAAAGTTCCTCAAAGAGCCTGTTTAAAAGTACAACATGTATATGAGGTGTTAAAACTAACTGTAAATGATACAGAAGCAGGAATATGCCTCACTCCACCTTACCAGATGGAAATTCAAAACTATTTAAAAGCCGGGAAGAATAAACTGGTAATTGAGGTTGCCAATACGCCTGGACGTGACCAGATGAACTATCCTATGCCTCCATTTGATTTTTCACATGAAGCATTAGAGCCAAGTGGCATGTTTGGTGATATATTGTTGTACTATTCATGATTAGAGGAGGATTTATGAAATTATTAACAGATAAGCAGAAAGCTGCAATTGATGAATTATTAGAAAAGATGACACTGGAAGAAAAAATTGGACAGATGAACCAGATTTCCCCGTCTATTGTGGGCGGTTTTGATGTTTCTTTTGAAGAACTTATTGAAATGATGACAGACGGACGTATAAGCAAAGAAGAGTTTGGACGTCTGATGGCAGGTGCAAAGCAGGATTTCCACGATGATGTAAACCGTGCAGGAGGCTTAAGTTCTGTGCTGGTTTCAGACCCGGAAGTTATAAACAGCCTGCAAAAAATTGCAGTTGAACAGACACGGCTTGGTATTCCGCTTATTATCGGTTTTGATGTTATACATGGTTTCCGCACGGTAGTCCCTATTGCACTTGCAGAAGCTGGCACATTTGAGCCGGAGCTTTTTGAGAAGACAGGCAGAATTGCTGCAAAAGAGTCAAGGGCGAGCGGTATCGCCTGGCACTTTGCACCAATGCTAGATATTTCAAGAGATGCCCGCTGGGGACGTATTTCTGAAGGACCAGGCGAAGACCCGTATCTGGCATCTGTATTTGCAAAAGCACGTATACGCGGCCTGCAAAATGACGATGAAAACCCGGAAAATTATGTTGCAGCATGTCTTAAACACTATGTAGCATATGGCGCATGTGAAAGTGGCAGGGATTATAATACTACAAGCATGGCAAAATCTATGCTGCATAACACATACCTGCCGCCATTTAAGGCTGCTGTGGAAGAAGGCGCTGCTACAGTTATGGCGTCATTTAATGATTTAAATGGCGTACCATGTACAGTAAACAACTATACCCTTAGAAAGATTTTAAAAGAGGATTATGGTTTTGAAGGTTTTGTTGTCAGTGATGCCAATGCTATAAGAGAATGTATTATACATGGTATTGCTGAAGATGAACAGGATGCCGCTGTAAAAGCGGCAAGTGCTGGCATGGATATGGATATGGGTACATGGATATACAGTAAAGAACTTAAGTCGGCTGTAGAATCAGGAAAGCTTGACATCACCTGTATAGATGAAGCAGTGCGCAGGATTCTTGGCATTAAAATGCGTCTGGGGCTATTTGAAAAGCCTTATGTGACAGAGGAAGAAATGCACCGCTATGACAAACTGCCAGAAGAACATCTTGCGCATGCGCTTGAAGTTGCAGAAAAGTCAATCGTACTGCTTAAAAATAATGACGTGCTGCCACTTAAAAAGACTGCAAAAATAAGTCTTACCGGGGCACTTGCTGATATGCCAGAAGAGGTACTTGGTTCATGGGCAATCAGCGGAAGGGCAGATGACTGTGTAACTATCTTACAGGGACTTAAAAATGCTGGCGCAGATGTGTCATATCACCCATGTTGCGGGCCAGAGGGTGAAATAGATGAAGCAGAAGTTAAAGCAGCGGTTTTGGACGGTGATGTTATTATTGCAGTTGTTGGCGAGTTTGCAAGCATGTCTGGTGAAGCATCTTCAAGAGCAGATATTTCACTTCCAGGCAGGCAGCAGGAACTTTTAAAAATGCTTTTAGACAGCAAAAAACCAGTTATTGCTGTACTTATGAACGGCCGTCCGCTTGCACTTTCCTGGGAAAGTGAACATGTGCCAGCTATACTTGAGTGCTGGCACCTTGGTGTACAGATGGGCAATGCTGTGGCAAATGTACTATTTGGTGATGTCAATCCAGGTGGTAAGCTCACATGTACCTTCCCTGCTATGACAGGGCAGTGCCCAATGTATTATAATACTCCTAAAACTGGCAGGCCGGCAAGTAAAAGCAAGTTTACATCACGTTATCTGGATGCACCGCTAGAGCCAGTTTATCCATTTGGGTATGGTCTAAGTTACACAAACTTTAAGTATTCAGATATGGATATACAAGAAGAAAAAGACTGCCTTAAAGTGTCTGTTGTACTAGAAAATACTGGAGACAGGGATGGTTCAGAAACTGTACAGCTTTATATGCATGATGTAAGTGCATCAATTGTGCGTCCAGTAAAAGAGATGAAAGGATTTTCAAAGGAATATCTAAAAGCTGGTGAAAGTAGAAAAGTGACTATTACACTTTCAAAAGACCAGATGGGATTTTATGATGATGATGCCATTTACCATCTTGAAGATGGCAGATTTATTATTTATATTGGAGGAAATTCTAAAGAATGTCTGAAACAGGAAATTAATATTAATTTCTAAATCTGCTTACAAAATTAAAAAAAGAAAGGCGGCTTCAAATTATGAAGAGATATGCATTTGGTGTAGATATAGGTGGAACTACTATAAAAATGGGACTTTTTGAAACAGACGGAACACTGCTTGAAACTTGGGAGATACCAACAAGGACACAGGAAAATGGAAAATATATTCTAAGAGATATAGCAGATGAAACAGAAAAGAAGATAAAAGAGAAGTCTATTTCTAATTTAGACGTTGAAGGAATTGGCATGGGAGTTCCTGGACCTGTAGGAGAGGATGGCACTGTTTTTAAATGTGTTAATCTTGGATGGGGAATTTTTAATGTTGAACAGGAACTTGAAGGACTTACAGGGCTGAAAGTAAAAGCAGGCAATGATGCTAATGTAGCTGCACTTGGAGAGATGTGGCAGGGCGGTGGCAAAGGTTATAAAAACCTTGTTATGGTTACACTTGGAACTGGAGTAGGCGGCGGCATAATTATCAATGAGCATATACTCGCAGGTGCTAACGGGGCAGCAGGGGAAATCGGGCATATGCCTGTTAATGATGATGAAACTGAGACATGCGGATGTGGCAAGAAAGGATGTCTTGAACAATATGCCTCCGCTACAGGCATTGTCACTATTACAAAAAGGTATTTTAAAGAAAATGCACAGGCGGAAAGCAGTTTAAAAGATATGGATGCTTTCACTGCAAAAGATATTTTTGATGCTGCTAAAGCAGGAGATAAAGTATCACTTGAAATGGTGGATGAAGTAGGAATTATCCTTGGAAAAGGTCTTGCATCTATTTCATGTGTAGTAAATCCTGAAGTTTTTGTAATCGGTGGCGGAATGGCTAAAGCAGGGGATATTCTAATTGAAAGTATACAGAAACACTATACAAAGTATGCTTTCCATGCGGCATGTGGTACAGGTTTTAAGCTGGCAGAATTAAGTAACAATGCTGGAATATATGGCGGTGTAAGGCTTGTATTGGAATAAAGGCCTTACAGCTGGATGTTTTTTGGAAATTATATGTAACTTTAAAGGGATTGCTGTAAACGGCAGTCCCTTTTTAATGGGCTTGGCGGTTATCGTCATTCATCATCTTCACTTCCTGCAGAAGAACTTTATATTTTAAAGTGGCTGCATTTATTTCATAAATATAACTGTCTATAAGGTCTGGTTCATTGACATTTTGCAATCCTTTGTATGCATCATCAAATCTTTTTTGTGCATCAAGCAATGCTTTCTTTAAGAAATCTTCCTTTTTGGGAAGACTGGCTTTCTTTGTCTTAATAAAATTCATAGTGTTCCTTTCAAATCTGTAAACAGACAATGCAGATTGCAGATATCCGTTTTATAGGGGCTCTTATATATAATTATAAACATTGTTGGAAGAAATATGCAGGCTTCTATGAATTTTTTGCAGACATGCTTAATAGAAATGTATTAATAGTGCAGTAAAAATATTAGAAGTGTGAAAGGTGGCAAAAGACTATGTCTGAAATATATATAGTGTTATTTATTTTAATTTTTTTTCTTGTATCTAAGGCTTTTGGTTCCAGTGTAACAGGCATACTTGCCAATATGCTTATAAGAGTGTTGTCAGGCATTGTTTTTATTAGTGTCTGCAATTATCTGGTTTTTTTATCAGACAGGAATTTACATGTAAATATTAACGAAACCAGTTTAGTAATTTCAGCAATTTTAGGTATAAGTGGCCTGTGTTTCCTGTATCTCTTTCAGTGGATTTTAACAATAATGTAGTAATAAAATTAATAAAAATCACAACACTACATTTGTTTGACAAAATGCAATTCTTGTGTTATAGTGTATTCACACTTTGGCAAGGAGGCAATGTCCATGAAAGAATTTATTATGTTGAATGTATTTATATGTACAGTAACCAGTGACTTACAGAATTATAAAATCAGGAATCCTGTTATTACCGCTGGATGGATAGCAGGCATCTGCCTGAATTTTATTTCAAGCGGCTTAACTGGTGCATTAAATTCTGTATTTTGTATAGTGTCCACAATTATCATTGGCCTGCCCCTTTTCATAATAGGCGGTACTGGAGCAGGTGATATAAAGCTTTTGTCTGTAATAGGAGGAGCCTATGGACTTGTTTTTCTTGGAAAAGTGACGCTTCTGTTATTACTGATAGCAGGAACAGTATCACTGGTAAAGCTGGTAAGAAAAAAAGCACTTGTATTAAGAGTAAAAGCTTTTATATGTTATCTTCTGCACTGGAATACTGTAAATAGCAAATACTACGACACAGGCAGGGACGGTTATGAATTTACTGTCTGTCTTGCACCTGTAATGGCAGTGGCGTATTTTATTACATTATTGATGCAGGAAAGGAGGTAAATTAAAAGATTGAAGAAGATATTGCTCGCCATTCTGGCAGATGAACTATATTCAAACAGATTTTCAGATTATATAAGCCATCATAAAAATATCCTGGATTTTATGGTATTTACAAGCGTAAACAGTTTAGAAGCATTTACCAGACATAGTAAAATTGATATATTGCTCACTGACAGCAGCATGGCCTGTCTTATAGCTGATATCAAAGGCATACAAAAAGTTATACTTTTGTCTGACGGAAACTATACAGGACAGCAGGAATATCCAGCTATATTTAAATACCAGCCAGCAGGGCAGATATTAAAAGAAATATTTGACCAGATAGCAGAGGATGATAAAATAGCCGGTGTGGCACAGGCATACTCTTCTAAACAGTTAGAATTGATAGCTGTATTTTCAGCATTTGGAGGTTCAGGAGCCAGTACATACGCAAGGAATTTGTGTAGCAGCATGGCAGAAGGCAGCAGCGTGTTATATATAAATATGGAGATATTTGACAGCTTTGCAGAATTTGAAATAACTCCAGACAACAGATATGAGTATATACGTGGAATGTCAGAAGTTATATTTTATATAAAACAAAAGAAAAATAAGCTCGCCTTTAAACTTAGTTCAGTAACCAACCATCATAGTGATGGTTACAGCTATATACTGCCAGTTGAAGATTACAGGGATTTATACAGCATTACAACAGATGATATGGAGTATTTTACTGATGTGCTTAGCAAAGAAACAATATACGAAAAAGTTGTTTTTGATGTAGGGTATGTTAATGAAGCTTCACTAAGGCTGTTTGGAATCTGTGATGTGCTGTTGCTTCCAGAACCAGCTGATATCTTTCAGGAGAATAAGCAAAATTCCTTTAAAAGGCTTCTTATGCGCAATGGAATGGATAAAACAGCAGACAATTTAAAAATAGTATCAATGAAAAAGAGGTGAATGTATTATTAAAAGTAATGAGCTTAATGAAATCAGAAAGCAGCTGCAGGAACAGCTTATAAGAAATATATCCCAGAGAAACTATACATCTGATGATGAGATATATGATGAAATAGAAGAAAATGTTCTCAAAGCTGGACACAGTGTTTATATTACAGCAGATGAAAAGCAATATCTTGTAAAAAGCGTCTATAATTCTATAAAAGGACTGGATGTACTACAAGAGATTATTGATAACCCTGATATTACAGAAATTATGGTAAATGGGTCTGAACACATTTTTATTGAACAGGATGGAAAAATAACTGAATATCCTGAACACTTTATAAATCTGCAAAAACTTGAAGATGTAGTACAGCAGATTGTTTCAAAAGTGAACAGGATGGTAAATGAAGCTAATCCCATCGTTGATGTAAGGCTTATTGATGGTTCAAGGGTAAATATTGTACTTCCGCCAGTTTCGTTAAATGGTCCTGTAGTGACGATAAGAAAGTTTCCTAAAAATCCTATGACTATGGACAAATTACTTGAAACAGGTTCTATAAATGAATCCGTTGCACATTTTTTAAAAACCCTTGTTGTTGCAAAGTACAATATATTTATAAGCGGAGGTACAGGAAGTGGTAAAACGACATTTCTAAATGTACTATCTAATTATATTCCACATGATGAGCGTATAATTACAATCGAAGATTCAGCAGAATTGCAGATACGTGGCGTGCCAAATCTTGTAAGGCTTGAGGTAAGAAATGCCAATGTTGAAGGAAAAAATGCAGTTACTATACGTGATTTGCTAAAGTCAGCGTTGCGTATGCGGCCCCGACCGGATTATTTTGGGAGAGGTAAGAGATGCTGCTGCATGTGAACTTTTAAGTGTTATGAATACCGGACACGATGGGAGTCTTAGCACAGGTCACGCAAATAGTACAGCAGATATGCTTCACAGACTTGAAACGCTTGTACTTATGGGTATGGATATCCCACTGTTAGCAGTCAGAAACCAGATTGCTTCGGCAATAGATATAGTTGTACAGCTTGGCAGATTAAGGGACAAGTCAAGAAAAGTGCTTGAGGTGGCAGAAGTGACAGGTGTTAAAGATGGGGATATAACAGTGCAGCCAATATATAAATTTGTTGAAACTGGTACAAGTCCCGATGGAAAGATAACAGGAGAACTGCGGGCTACAGGCAATAAGCTTTTAAATACAGATAAACTTGCACATGCAGGATTACTGGATAAAAGGAGTTAATTTGAATAAAGCATTAAAAAGATTTACCACTAATAAAGGCTGGTTAAAGGCATTTGGCATAGGATTTACAGAAGCATTTGTATTGTTGTTTTTATTCTACAGGTCAGTTATTGTGTCACTGGTTTTAGGAATATTGTATGGAATTATCAATATAAAGCTTTATAAAAAGAAAAGCATTGAAGAGTGGCGCTGGCAGATGAATCTGGAATTCAGGGAAGTTATGACTGGGCTCTCATCTGCATTAAATGCAGGATACTCAATTGAAAATTCTTTTATTGAAGCAAAGAATGATTTGCTGCTTTTATATGGTGATAAATCTGTAATGGCTAAAGAACTTGATACAATTAATTCCCAACTGATGCTTAACCAGCCGCTCGAAAATATTCTTATGGAATTTGCCCAATATTGTAAAGTAGAGGATATTAGCAATTTTGCAGAAGTCTTTCAGACAGCAAAGCGTACAGGCGGCAACCTTATTGAAATTTCAAGGTCAACAGCAGATAAAATCAGCAGCAAAATTGAAACAAGCCGTGAAATAAGGACAATGATAGCAGGAAAGAAAATGGAAGGAAAAATCATGACACTTATACCATTGGCAATAATATTGTATTTCTGGATAAGCTCGCCAGGCTTTCTCGACTGTCTTTATACTTTAAGTGGAAGACCTGTGATGACTGTACTGCTTGTAATTTATATTTCTGCATATAAATGGGGCGAAAGGATAGGTGACATAACTGTTTAAAATTATTGTAGCTGTCTGCTGTATTTTCCTGTTTGCAGGAATAATAATCTTTATATGTATTAACTATAGGAATTCTGTAAATACTACAGATTTTGTACCAGAACAGGAAAATCCATTCTTAAAAAAACTCTATCCATCTGCATATATTATATTCATGTTTTCAAAATATAAGCTGCATATATCAGCCCAGAACAGTAAAATTGAGGACATGAAAAAACTGTATACAGGTTTTGAAAGTGCTGATATGGAAAAATTGTATTTTTGCAGACTGTTCTCAATAGCTATGCTGGCTATATCTGGAATATCTTTATTTCTTCTGGCCTTTACAGTTATGCCAGATAAGAGCAGTATATTAGAAAGAGATTATTATATAGAAAGGGATACACCAGCAGGCCAGGACAGAGAAGAAGACCTGGCTGTTTCCATTGGGAAAGATGAAAAGGATATAACAGTTAATATTCCTGCAAAAAAATATAGTGCTGTGGAATATAAAATAAAACTGGATGAGGCTATAGAATATGTCAGAAAAAACTATCTTGGAGAAAACCAGTCGCCAGATGAAGTAAGCCAAAGCCTGAATCTTATCAGCTATATCCCAGAAAATGCCATTAAAATATCCTGGGAGTGTGATACAGAAGGTATAGTGGACAGTGATGGTTCACTTAAACGCATAGGGCTTACAGAACCAAAAGCAGTACAGATAACAGCAGTGTTTTCGTATTATGAGAATGAAAAAAGGATAACTTTAGATTTGACAGTTATTCCTATCGAAAAAAGCAGTAGTGAAATTCTCTGGGATAAGTGGAAAGAAAAATATATAGAACTGTCAGAATCAACTGCTTGCCAGGATTTTTTACAACTCCCATCTGTAATTGAAGGGAAAAAAATATTATATAAAGTCCAAGAAAGTAACTATATTCTGGTTATTATTGCACTAGGCATATTTGTTATTGCGCTTATACCAGTAATTTTAGACAGCAGAATGAAAGAAAAGATAGAGCATAGAGAACAGGAGCTCCGTCTTGACTATCCTGAATTTGTTGAAAAATTTGTACTTCTAATAAGTGCAGGGCTTAACTGTAAAGGGGCATGGCACAGAATGACACAGGAATATAAAAGAATGCTTAAAAATGGTGGCAAAAAGCGCTATTTATATGAAGAAATGCTGCTTACAGAGAGGCAGCTTTCAAATGGCATGAATGAAGGAAAAGCATATGAATTATTTGGAAAAAGGATGGGACTTTTAAAGTATATGAAATTTAGCACAGTACTTGTGCAAAATTTAAAAAAGGGCTCTGCTGACCTTTTAAATATACTGGAATATGAATCTGCTGATGTATTAAAGGAAAGACGCGAAAATGCAAAAATACTTGGAGAGCAGGCCGGAACAAAGCTTTTAATGCCTATGATGCTTATGATGCTAGAGGTATTTGCTATAATAATAATTGCTGCTTTCCAAAATATGTAGAAAGGAGAGATTATATTGATTAACTGGTTAAAAGTTTTTTGGAACGATGAAGAAGGTGCAGGAATTATTGAAGTGATTTTGATATTAGTAGTTCTTATTATGCTGATAGTTATATTTAGAAATAAGATTAAAGATATAGCAGATAAAGCTTTTTCTAATATTTCTAAAGGCGGCAGCGACATCAATAAAGAACTTGGGATTAAGTAAAATTGGACAGATATATCAAAAGTGGCAGTATAACTGTATTTTTAACATTTATTTTTACTATTATGCTTTCATTGGTTACAGCATTTATAGAAAGCGTAAGGGTTATTACATCTGAAGCTTATGTGTCAATGGCTGCCAGTTCAGCTATTGAAATGGAGTTTGGCAATTACAATAAAGAATTGTATGATGAATATGGTCTTTTTGCCTATGGCGGATATGATGGCATAGGAATAGCAGATTTTGAATCTGGATTAACAGAAATTGTTAATAAAAATTTAGAATATAAACCTGAAAAAAGTTTAAAAACATACTCAGACTTGTACAGGCTAAATGATATATCCTGTGAAGTGGGTGACTTTTACATGCTTGATGAAGAGAAAGTGTTTCTTGGACAAATTTCAGATTATATAACTACTTCTGTTATAGACAATGTGAAAGAATTTGTTACAAAAAAAGGCACAGGTGGCAAGAACAGTTCTAAAAAGGGCATGTTTGATGAAGCAATAAAGTATGAAGATGGCGGCTATGATACAGATACTGGCAACGTTTATGATGATGTTAATGATACTGGTAATAGTAATACTGGCAATGACAGTGAAAAAGATATGGACAAGCCGTCAGAAGATGATATTGATGAAGAGCTGAAAAATGATTCTGCAGCTGGAAATCCGCTTAAAGCATTAAAAAATCTTATTAATAATGGTTTGCTGTCTCTTGTGTGTGACGTTTCGCAAGTCAGTGAGTCAGAAATTGCTGCCAAAGAATATGAAAATAATCAAAAAAACAACAGTGACGACAATTCTTCGGCTGCAAAATTTTTTAAATCACTGCTTGAAGGAGATGAAAAACAGGAACTAGACCAGGACAAGCTTTTACAGGAAGCAGAGTCTGGCAGCAGCACTGATAAATTAAAATATATATATTATGCGGAAAGTGTTTTTTCATCTTATACGGACAGTGAATTTAAGACTGTGCACTACGGTTTAGAATATCTTATAGCAGGCAAGGAAACAGAAAAACAGAATCTTGCATATATTGTAAGACGGCTGCTTATTATACGCACTCTTATTAATATGGCTTATGTAAGTACAAATGCATCATTTCAGTCAAAAAGCCTGGCTACTGCAACAACTATTGCTGGATTTACCGGAATAGCACCTGTCATTACAGGCATACAATGGCTAATCCTTACAATACTGGCATTTGAGGAGGCTTGTATTGATGTAACTGCCCTTTTAGATGGAAAAAAAGTCCCGCTTATAAAAAGTCCCACAAATTTTAAAATGAAGTATGAAGAAATATGTTCTGTTTCGCACAGCTTTTTTAAAAGTAAGGGGGAAGTTTACCAAAAAGCTGATGGAGGTAAAATTTCTTCGGATATTTCTTATAAGCAATATCTTTTATTGCTTGCATTGTGTGAATCAAAAGAAAAGCTTAAAAACCGGATAACCGGTATTATACAATTTGATTTAAGGGAAAGGTTTAACCAGACATTTGAATTAAGTGACTGCATATGCGCAGCTGAATGTAAGATTAGTTATAATATACCATATTCTTATTCTTATATTAAAAAAAGCATATTCAGCAAAACAAAGATACAAGATGCTGGCAGATATGTTATAACCAGTTACAGTTATGTTCCTGGTGTCTGGAAAAATTAAGGAGAATTATGAATATAAAAACATATTGGAATATCCTTTATGAAAGTAACCAGATAAAAAGAAATAATAAAATCTCACAGAATAGCAGAACTGCTCCCCGGCATAGCTTTAATATTATTCATAAAGGATATCCCTGTATGCTTTTGTGTAGTAAAAAGGGGTCAATAACAGCAGAAGCTTCCTTTTGTGTACCAATATTTTTTCTTGCTTTATTTACCCTGTTTTATATCTTCCAATGTCTTTTCAGGGTAAATTACATTAAAGACAGCCTTACAGACTGTGCAGCAGAGTATGCAGCATTTGGAACTAAAATTGGCGCAGTGGCTGCATTGGCTGGTGACAAAGTTATTATAAAGTATGATGAAGATACAAACCTGCCAATATGCCATACATCTTATACTATGGAAATCCCATTTTTAGGTTCACGTTTCTTTAAGCTAAATTTCTACCAGCAAGTTGTTATAAATAATTATTCTGGAAGAAGCATGAAAGGAAATAATGATGAAAAAGGAGAAGATTTTGTTTTTATAGCAAAAAGCGGAAAGGTATATCACTGTGACAGGGGCTGTACATATTTAAAACCTGGTGTCAGTGAAGTCCAAGGCAGAATTGTCCAGTCAAAGCGCAATTCATCAGGAGGAAAATATAAGCCATGTGAAAAATGTTGCAAAAATTTACAGGCAGAAAATATGATGGGTGCTTATATTACAAGCTATGGAGACAGATACCATAGCACAAAAACCTGCCCTGGGCTTAAAAGAGATGTACGCCGTGTAAAAAAATCAGAAACGGGTAATCTGCCAGCATGTAGCAAATGCGGCAACTGTATAAAGTAAAATTTAAATAGAATAATTGAAAAAGCAGAAAATAAGAACTGGAGTGATTGGTATAGATAAAAATATTTTATTATATATAATACTGGGTGCAGGCCTGGTTATATGTGCAATAACTGATTTGAAAAACAAAGTCATATATTTGCCTGTTATCATCTCAGAACTGTTGCTTATATCTGGGTTTCATATATGGCACAAAAGTTTTTCACTTATGAGTTTTGCAGGAGCTGCTATAGTATGTGTACTATTTATAGCTGCGGGCTTTGCCAGTGGCGGGCAGATTGGCATTGGAGATGCACTTTTATTTGCAGTTACAGGTTCAGGCTTGGGAATTATGGTAAATATGTTTATAATTATGCTTAGTTTTATATTGGCATTTTGTGCAGCGGTATTTCTTGTTTTCGTAAAACATAAATCCCGTAACTTTTGTATACCACTTGCACCATTTGTATTAAGTGCATTTGCAATTTATATTGCAGGGATTTATTGTCCGCTGTAAATGCAATGTTAAAACTGGAGGAAGAGTATGAAAAATATTAAAATTTATAAAATCAAAGGCAGTTATGCTGTTGAAGCAGCATTTGTTGTTCCTATAATACTTGGATTAATATTTGCAATGATTTATGTCATGTATTATTTTCATGATAAAAACGTAGTGTATGCTAATATGCAAAAAGCTGCTGTCAATGTAGCAGAAGGCAGAAAGGAATATAAAGACAGTAAAGAGTGGCAGGAGGATATGCAGGAAAATTTGTGGATGTTTAAAGTGACATCAGGCAAGATATCCAAAGATAAATTATATATTAAATCAGATATAAAGGCAGAGTGCAGCCTGGACATCCCTGTTATAAATTATTTTCTGGAGAGTAAACAGCAAATTGTATTAGAAGATAAATATTTAGCTGTACATCCTGAATATATGATACGGATAAAAGAAAGCTTATCAAAGGAGTGAATAAAAGATATTGGAAAGACGTATATACCAGGACAGTAAAACAGCTTATCTGATAATTGAACCTGAAAGTGATATCAGTGATTCTCTTTCGCTAAATATGATGAAAAATAATAAAATCCAATGCCTGCTGGATATGGAATGCCGGTATGTTGATAACAATCTGGTTCTATATTATAAAATACAGGGCCTGCAATGTATGAAAGAATATATAGCGGAATATAATCTGGATTACAATACAGCAAAACAGCTATATCTGGATATCGTACAAGCCATAATAAATGGTGAAGAGTTCTTTCTAAATGAAAATTTATATGTCCTTGATTTAGAATATATTTACTGGGATAAGAAAAATAAAAGAGCAAAACTGTGCTGCATACCTGGCTGGCATGGTGATTTCCAACAAGATATAAAAAAGCTGGCAGAGGACATTATACAATATATAAACCACAGTGATAAAATATCAGAAATGTTTATTTATGGAATATACAATTTAATAGCTGATAATGGGTTTATTATATCATATATTAAATCTTATATTAAAGAATTCGTGCCAGATGAGGAACTATCTGGCAAACATGAAATATTTAATACAAAAGAAAATCAAAAACTGCCAGAATATAATACAGGAACTGTGTCAGGCACAACTTTAGAAGAACCTGTAAAAACTGGCAGGACAAATCCAGATGCTGTATATAATGGATATGGCAAGATTACTAAAAAATATATGTTATATATTGATAAAGCTTCCCTGCCACTTAGTAACTATAAAAAAGGCAGAAATTATATATATCTGAGTGATATATGCAATAATAAAAAAGAAAATCATTACGAAATCAGTATTGGACGCTGTAAAAAATGTGATATTATTTTGCCATTTAGCATTATAAGCCGTTACCATGCAGTGATATATATAACAGATGGAAAATTTTATATAGAAGATACAAATTCATCCAATGGCACTTATATAAATGGACAAAAAATACCAGCAAATGTAAAAACTTTATGCAGTTATACAGATACAATTTCATTTGCTGGTATAAATTGCCATATTAATGACAGGTAATTATTTGTTATTATTCACGATCAATTAAATTCGAGGATTTTTGGCATGTTTTTTGCCAAAAATACGAGTTTTTCAGCGCCATTTTCGCTGTTTGTTACTATTCACGGCCTATGCCGTGAATAGTAACAATTATTTAATTACTGCAGATATATTCGTATATTTATTTTTATAGCCATTTTTCGTTAATTCAGCTTTAAGGCCATTTGGACGGTTTGAAGAAAAACTGAACTTGTATAAGTTATATTCACCTGCCTGGTATTTAAAGTCTGTTCCATTGTCCTGGTAATGCATATAATAACAAGAATTATTTGCTCTATTATTAAAGTTTGCTGTATCATCAGATGGATAAAACTCAACAATAAGCTTTTGGGTATTTTGTGGGCTAAGATTTGGTATATCAGGATATACAGGCAGTATGCTTCCACCTTTAATAAATATAGGACATATATCAAGTGGCGCTTTGTAAAGTATATATCTGCCTCCTTTTATGCGTTTACCACTGTTATAATCAACCCATATACCTTTTGGAAGGTATACACTGCGTGTAATGGCTCCCTGGTCTGTAACAGGAGCTACAAGTATGCTGCTGCCAACTAAATATTCATCATTGCAATTTATTACATTTTTATCATTTTCATATTCCATAACCAGTGGACGGAGTATAGGAAGACCTGTCAGGCTTTCTTCATAACATAAATCATAGAGATATGGTATAAATTTATAGTGCAGTTTAACATATTTGCGGTATATGCTAAGAGTGGCTTCATCAAATGCCCAGGGTTCCTGGCGGCGTGTCAGTTTAGCGCTGTGGTTCCTGAATAAAGGAGAAAAACAGCAGGCTTCAATCCAGCGTGACAGAAGTTCCGGGGTTGTATTTGAGCCAAAACCTCCTATATCTACACCAGCTAAAGGCATACCAGATAATCCTAAATTTAGTAATTGTGGTATTGCAAGCTTTAAATGTGCCCATATACTCTGGTTATCACCTGTCCACACAGTAGCATACTTTTGTGAACCGCTGTAACATGCACGTGTTATCACAAAAGGACGCTTCAGGCTGTTTTTCTTTAAACCATTATAGGTTGCCTGTGACATAAGATGGCCATATACATTGTGTATTTCTTTGTGGAAACGTGATACCCCGTCACCTGGAAAAACTACATCATCAGGAAACTGGCCAGAAAAACCTGACGGTTCATTCATATCATTCCAAATTCCACTGATACCATTATCTGTCAAATATTTTGTCTTATTCCCCCACCATAAACGTGTACTGGCAGATGTGAAATCAGGGAAAACAGCATCACCAGGCCATACAGTATTATGATAAACTGTACCATCCTGTGCTTTGGCAAAATGCTTGTCTTCAATGCCTTCGTCATAAACATTATAGCCGTCCTCAGCTTTTACACCAGGGTCAATAATTGTTACAAGTTTTATGCCATGTTCTTCAAGCTGGCTGCTTAACTGTTTTAAATCAGGAAAACGTTCTTTATCACTTGTGAAAACTTTGAATTTGTCCATATAGTCAATATCAAGATGGATTGCATCACAAGGAACATTATAATTTTCAAAATTATTTGCAATATCCAGAACTTCCTTTTCAGACATATAACTCCAGCGTGACTGGTGGTATCCAAGTGTCCATAACTGCGGAAGCGGGCTGCGGCCTGTCAGGCTGGTATAGCCTTTTATAACTTCCTTGATATTTTTTCCATATATAAAATAGTAGTTCATCTCACCACCAGTTACTGCAAATGAATAACTTCCAGCATCTGAAACTCCAAGGTCAAAATATGATTTATACGTATTATCAAGGAAAATGCCATATGTGCAATCCTGGCGGTGTACTATTAAAAATGGAATTGACTTATACAATGCACGAAAAGTTGCATTTTCTACATGTGGTTCTGGATTATCAGAATTCCACATAATATATTCATATCCTCTTTTATTAAGAAAACCAGTTTTATCACCCAGACCATAAAATGCTTCATCACCAATAATTCTTTTAGTAACTTTGTATTTAATATCATCAGCAATAGTATCTGGCATATGTCCCTCTTGTTTTACCTGTTCTATTTCAGCCTGTGTATACTCATCCATTTCCTGGCTGGCAGGCTCACAGTCAGAACAGAGCAGATAGCCGTCTTTATTATATATATCAATTTCAAATGTCTTTTTGATTTTCAAAATGACAGAATCCGTAGTAGCTGTTATTATAGAATTATACTGTGATACATTAAATACACCCGTAACCTCCAATGAATCATCCAGTGCAAAAGAAACATCATTATAGTTTTGCGTATCAGGAACTGTATGAATCCTGATTATATTATCTGTTATTGCATCTATTTTCAATGAAGCATTTTCAAGTAGTTCTGCATTGCTTACTGTTACAGATGGCATGTTGTGTTTTATGTGTTTGTTTTTCATTGTACTGCTCCTTTCAATATAATGATTTTAGTGTATATGAAATTATGTTATTATATTGAAATAATACAAATATAAATGGGATTTGTAAATACAAAATTGTGAAATTTTTCTTAGATTTCCCTATTTTTTTGTAATAATAAAACCTCTATTAAATTCTGGCAGCTGCCAAAATTTTGCCATTTTACCAAATGGGGAAACTTAAGGTTTTTTGACATATTTTTTCTAATCCAGAATAAATTATTACAAATTATAATAAAGGCAGAACAATATGCAGCCCAGTAAAAAATTTTTTTTAAGACAGATAAAGTTCTATATTCTTCTTTTTATTTTTATACTGCCAGTTATTTTAACAACAGGATGTGAAAAAAAAGAAGAGCCCAAAACTTCATCTGTTGATTTTACAATAGTAACAGATGGTGATATACCAAAAGACCTAAAAAAATTAATCAAAGAACGTCGGAAAAATCCATTTGAACTCAGTTATAGTGATGGTTCATATCTCTATGCTGTAAAAGGTTATGGCAGACAGGAAACGCAAGATTACAGCATTAAAGTTAATGACTTCTATATATCTGACGGTTCACTTATATTTGATACAGAATTATCAGGACCTGAACAAAACGGAGATGTTTCACAAAAGCCTTCATATCCATACATAGTTGTAAAAACAGAATATATAGAAAATTCTATAATATTTAAATAAACTATACAGTGCCTGATATCCAGCCAGAACCATAAGTTTAACTGATGGTTCTGGTTTCATAATAAATCAGCAAGGAA
>DKXQ01000009.1 GCA_002493085.1 Lachnoclostridium sp. UBA7122 | reverse complement strand
AAAGCTTTCAGTTTATATTATACCTCATCAAAATATACTATTTTCCATTTTTTTACACTATCATATATACCATTATATCTCAAATGTTTCCCAGAAGCTCTGGCTTATCTTTACATCGCAGTCTTTTAGCCATTCTGCATATTTTTCCTTAAACATGTTTATCTGCCGCTGTTCTATAATCTCTTCTTTGCGTGCATATGTTGCATCTTCGTTATTATTATCTGTACAGTATATAATAAAATAGCTTTCTGTTCCATCAGAAGTTTTGCTGGCAATAACATTGCTAATCCTGCCTTTTTTAAGTTTTAATGCCTGTGCTGTGGCAGACTGCCCAAGCAGCTCATTGTCTTTGCCTATTGTGGCACTTACACTTGCTGCATCTGTATTTTCTTCTGCAAATTCCAGAAAATCTTTTGCCTTTTTTGCCTCTTTTAAAAGTTTTGCAGCCCTTGCTGCAGCTTCTTTTTTAGTCTTTTTATCCATTGATATATTAGTCCCGTTCCTGTCTTTTCCCTTTGTAATGATTTGTATATACTGTATGTCTATCTGCCTTGCTTCATCATCTGTAACGACAGTGTCTGCATCATCTGTAGCTACATAGAACATTTTTTCTGCAAGTATATTGTCTTCATATAAGTCTGCCATGCTCTGTACACTTAAACAGTAACTTTTCTTATCTTCTGTGCTGGCGTTATTTACAATTTCTTCAGCGCTGCGCAAAGCCTCATCTTTTTCATCTGAATCCAGTGCTACCTGCATCTCATCTGCTGTTTTTCTGATGATTTTAAGCTGTGTAACAAGGCTTGCAACTTCCTGTCTTGCCTCATCTCCTATAGTACTGTCATTATCCAGCTTGTACTTCCAGAGGTTTTTACCAAAGCTGTCTTCATACTGGCGTTTTAAAAGATAGCAGTAATTGCGCATTTCACTGTATTTAACACCTGTGTCACCAATTTTTATTACTACAGATGTTTCCTGCATACTGCCTGTTTCAAGTTTTGTCTTTTTGGATTTTACCTTGTCTTTGCTGCATCCTGTTAAAAGGGCAGATATAATAAGCAATACACATAAAGTACATGTTGTAATTTTGTTTTTTTTCATATAAGTCCTCCTATGCTTTTTATTACCCCTTCAACAATATGAAAAATATCATCAGCTGTCAAGAGCTTCTTTTTTTTCAGTCCGCCTTTTGCAGCTGATGCATAATGGCGTGTTACAGGTTTTCTTTCATCTTCTTTACATACTATATAATTAAAATATGGCTCATCAGTCTGTACATATTTAAGCTTTCCCTGGTATTCTTCTAACATTGCCATAATACGGCCTGTATTCCACGCTGCTTTTGTATGTGGATAAAACCTTATCCCATCTGGCTTTTGTACTATCTGTGATATATATGCCTTATGTGCAGCGGCCTTTAACACTGCTATCTTTAAAAGATTTTCTGTGGCATCAGGAATATTTCCAAATCTGTCTATAAGTTCATCCTGCATGTCAGAATATTCTTCAGCTGTTTCAATACATGCAATGCGTTTATACATATCCAGTTTCTGGAATTCACTCTTAATATAAGTGCTGGATATAAATGCATTAACTGCGAGGTCAATGGATGTTTCAAATTCTTCATCTTCCTTCTTTTCACCTTTAAGCATACGTACAGCATCATTTAACATTTTACAGTACAAATCATAGCCTACAGCCTCCATATGCCCTGACTGTGCTGAACCTAAAAGATTGCCAGCACCCCTTATCTCAAGGTCACGCATTGCAACTTTTATTCCTGAACCTAAATCTGTAAACTCTTTAATTGCAGCCAGCCTTTTTTCTGCAATTTCTTTAAGCATCTTATCGCGTTTGTACATAAGAAAAGCATAGGCTATACGGTTTGAACGCCCAACCCTGCCCCGGAGCTGGTACAGCTGTGACAGCCCCATCTGGTCTGCATTATCTATAATTATTGTATTTACATTGGAGATATCAAGACCTGTTTCTATAATTGTGGTTGAAACAAGTACATCTATTTCACCATTGATAAATGAAAGCATTATATTTTCAAGCTGCCTCTCACTCATCTGTCCATGTGCAAATGCTACTGATGCATCAGGAACAAGTTTTGTTACTTCTGATGCTACTTCATCAATATGCTGTACCCTGTTATAGACATAAAATACCTGTCCGCCCCTTGAAAGTTCCCTGTTTATTGCTTCCCTTATTATTTCACTGTTATGTTCCATTACAAATGTCTGTATTGGAAGCCTGTCAACTGGCGGCTCTTCTAATACACTCATATCCCTTATTCCTACAAGACTCATATGAAGTGTTCTTGGAATAGGCGTAGCACTTAATGTGAGTACATCTACATCGCCTTTCATTTTCTTGATTTTTTCTTTGTGTGTAACTCCGAAGCGCTGCTCTTCATCAATCACAAGAAGTCCAAGGTTTTTAAATGCAACATCCTTTGATAAAAGCCTGTGGGTTCCAACAACTATATCGGTCTGGCCTTTTTTAAGCGAAGCTATAGCCATTTTCTGCTGTGCGGGAGTGCGGAACCTTGAAAGCATCTCAACATTTACCGGAAAGTCCCCAAGCCGTTCTTTAAGTGTATTATAATGCTGTTGTGCAAGTATCGTTGTAGGCACAAGGAATGCAACCTGTTTCCCATCATTTACAGCTTTAAATGCTGCCCTTATTGCAATTTCTGTCTTGCCATAACCGACATCACCACATATAAGTCTGTCCATTACTTTGCTGCTTTCCATATCTTTCTTCGTTGCAGCTATTGCGTCAAGCTGGTCCTGTGTTTCTTCAAATGGAAATAAATCTTCAAACTCTTTCTGCCACACTGTGTCAGGACTGAACTGGAACCCCTGCTTCTGCTGCCGTTCTGCATAGAGCAGTACAAGTTCTTTGGCAATGTCTTTTACAGCGCCTTTTACTTTGGATTTTGTTTTTTTCCAGTCTGTAGAATTAAGTTTATTAAGCTTTGGTGTCTTTACTGCATCCTGCCCAGCGTATTTCTGGAGCACATCAAGACCTGAAACAGGCACATAGAGATTGCCGCCATCACCGTACTCAATTTTAATAAAATCTTTTGTAATATTGTCAACACGCAGCTTTTCTATACCCCTGTAAATTCCAAGCCCGTGATTTTCATGTACTACATAATCACCAATATTTAATTCATTAAAACTCTGTATTGACTTTCCATCATAGTTTTTATGTTTTTTACGTTTTTTCTGCCTTGCACCAAATATGTCGCCCTCTGTAACTACTACAAACTTCTGCTGTGTATATGCAAATCCCCTGTGAAGCTGTCCATAAGATACCATAACCTGGCATGGTTCAAGTGCTATATCAGGATTTTCCCTGTAAAAAGAGGGTATTCCATATTCATTAATATCTTTGCTTAAACGCTCTGCACGTATACGTGAACCTGAAAGCACCAGTACACGGTACCCTTCTTTGCACCATTTTTTTATATCGTCAATAAGCAGCTCAAAATGTTTATTGTATGAACTTGTCGCCTGTACCATGACATTGAACTGTTCTTTTACATCTGTTCCCTTTGGAAGGATATCCAAAGTAGTTATATAAACACACCTTTTTCCAGCAAGTATGGCACGTGCTGATGTTGCTGGATACAATATATCAATCTGCCTGGGAAGTATGTCACCTTTTTCCAGCCTGCTTTCCATACTGTCCCTGAATTCCGTTTCTACAGTTTCCATTTTTTCAATGCACCGTGCTGGTTCATCTATAAAAAATACTGTTTTTTCTTTATCAAAGTAGTCGAAAAAGGATTCTGCCTGTATTCCAAAATATCTTATAAAGCTTTCCATGCCAATGCGTCCATGATACATTTCAAGAGTTTCCCTTATCTCAGCAATCCTGTCCTTCAGCCTGTTTATTGCTGTATGGTTATTTGCATCTCTGAGCCTTCCTAAAGTATCAATATAATCTTTTTCAATATTTTCCAGGCCAGTTTCAAGTTCTTTATCTGACAACATAATTTCTGAAGCTGGAAATATCTCAACAACCCCTGTACGCTCAATTGAACGCTGGCTTTCAACATCAAAAGAACGTATAGTATCAGCTTCATTATCCCAAAGTTCAATACGGAATGGACATTCCTCTGTTACAGGAAAAATATCTATAATTCCACCTCTTATAGAAAACCCGCCTGCAGACTGTACCTGGTATTGCCGTTCATATCCTATTGATACAAGATGTGCAGTAAGTTCGTCAATATCAATTATATCCTGCTCTTTTACCACTCTTACAGCCTTTGTAAATGTATCTAGTGATGCTACCAGCTCCATTCCTGCATCCATTGTAGTAACAATTGTACCACTGTCTTCTTTAATAATTGCTTTTACTACTTTCAGCCTCTCAACACTTATTGCACTGCCATGAATATCGGCACTATAAAAAATCACATCTTTGGACGGATAATAAAGTACATTCCTGTCAAACATGCGATAATCTTCTGCAATTTCCCTTGCCCGTATTTCATTCTGCGTTATTATCACTTTCCATGGAATATTCTGTGACAATCCATATATAAAATGACACTTTTGTGTATCTATACAGCCCGAGATATGCACTGGCAGTTTGTTCCTGCCAATACATTCCACGGCGCCCTTGTATGCGTTAAGTTCACCCAAGGGTGCAAGCAACGTCTTCATATCTCCCTCCATTAATTAAATTTGTTCATTGCAGCTCCAATGTTTTCAAGCATAATCATTTCACAGGCTTTTACAGTACTCTGGAGGGTTTTGCGTATAACTGGTTCATCTTCCCTGTTAAACCTTCCTAATACATAATCTGCAAGATCCCATCCCTTAGGTTTCTCACCAACACCTATGCGTATACGCATAAAGTCCTGGCTGCCAAGATGTGCTATTATGCTCTTCATTCCATTGTGCCCGCCTGCGCTTCCTCTGGCGCGTATCCTTAACCTGCCAGGTGCAAGGTTTATATCATCATATATTATTATAAGCTCATCCTCTGGATTTATTTTATAATAATCTACAAGTTCCCGGATGCTTTCACCACTTAAATTCATATACGTAAGAGGCATGGCAAGAAGAACTTTCTGTCCTCCAATATATCCTTTGCCGCACAAAGCTTTATGTTTTTTAAAATCCAGTGGTATATCATATGCATCTGACAGTGCAGTTATAGCGGAAAAACCTATATTATGCCGTGTCCCGTCATATTTTCTCTCTGGATTGCCAAGTCCTGCTATAATAAACATGTATCCCTCCGGTTTTAGTAATTCTTATGTTCCATATGTTGTCCCATATGTACTGTGCCGCCTGTGTACTGTGACAGCAGACTGGTATCTACTACATGCCGGTTGTCCATAGTCTTCATAATATCTTTAATATGCATTTCCTTTGTTTCTCTTGAATCGCTGAGGTTATGTATCTTGTTATCACGGAATGACAGTACAAATGGTTCAAGTACATTATTGTTATTTGCCGCAATTACAAGTCCCTTATCCCCATTATTAAGTTCTACACATGTACCTGGCTGTAAAATATTTATGCTTGAAATAAGAGCTTCTACAACATCAGGCGCATAGGTTAATTCATCGCTCATAAGATGCCTTATAGCTTCTATTTCAGAATGTGGCTCTCCCTCAAAATTCATCGCAGTCATATTGTCATACACATAAGCAACCTTCAGAACCTCCGCCCCCAGTGGCAGGAA
Organism: Lachnoclostridium sp. UBA7122; assembly: GCA_002493085.1. GTDB lineage: Bacteria > Bacillota > Clostridia > Lachnospirales > Lachnospiraceae > Butyribacter. Next base: position 19,238 of record DKXQ01000009.1, on the reverse strand, counting down.
CTCAGGTACTTCGCCAGATTTTACTACGCCAGGATGCAGCTGCTTTATTATATCTGTGACAATTCTTACAGAATCTGTGCTTAAATCCCTGTTCTGGGAAAACATCTGCAATGCAGCCGTATGGTATGTATTTATCTTTATCCTGTCTTCTTCTGAAAGCCCATCCCTGTTTTTGTATCTTAAGTTTATAGGGATAAGAAGAGTTCCTATATCATGCAGAAGTGCAGCAATTACCACATCAAGCTGGCGTGTAAATTCCATTCCAAGTTTATATGTCATCATTGCACAGAGAATCGTTGTATTTAAAGTGTGTTTATATACATAATCTTCTTTGCTTCTTATGCTTTGTATAAAATTTATCTTTCTGTGCAGTGAACCATAGCTTTTTAATACTCTTTCAGAAAACTGGTATAATTCCTGTGGCTTTTTTCTTTTAGTTACAGTGTCCATTATATCTTTTATTGCAAAAATAGACATGGCCTGGAACCGTTCAAACTCAATATCGTCCTCTGTCATTGGCGGTACAGGTTCAGCGGCTTCAAGGATATATACGCCAATAAGCCCAAAATTTCTTATGCTTACTATGCTCTGGCTTTTCAGTTTAGAATTCCTTTCATAAAGCATTACTCCACTCTTATTATATATAGGTTTTGCAAGCCTCATACCAGTTTTAAGCTCATCAGATTTTACAAATATCATATTTATACCCACTCCTTGTTATATAGTGCACCCATCAATGCTTATCTGCCAGATTGCTTGTAACACGGTTGTAAAGTTCAAGTGCTGCATTGTATCCCATTTTTTTCTGCCTGTGGTTTACTGCAGCTGATTCACATATAACTGCAAGGTTCCTGCCTGGCCTTATCGGAATAGAATGGCATACTACTTTATTGCCAAGGAATTCTGTAAACTGTTCCTCAAGGCCAAGCCTGTCATAATCCTGGCTTTTATTAAATTCCTCCAGCTTAATTACAAGGTCAATCTGCTGTTCATTTTTTACACTTTCAATGCCAAATAGTGATTTTGCATCCACAATGCCTATTCCCCGCAGCTCTATAAAGTGTCTTGTAATATTAGGCGAAGAACCCATAAGGCATTTATCACTTATCCTTTTTATCTCAACTACATCGTCTGACACAAGACGGTGTCCCCTGTGTATAAGTTCAAGTGCTACTTCGGACTTTCCAATTCCGCTCTCACCCATTATAAGAATTCCTTCACCATAAATATCAACAAGAACCCCATGTACAGAACACCTTGGCGCAAGTTCCTCATTGAGCCAGAGAAGTATCTCTACTGTAAATGGGGATGTGGCCTTTTTAGTTCTTAACACTGGTACTCCATAACGGTTTGCAAGAGCAATTACCTCATCTTCTATCCATATATCCCTGCAATAAATAATACATGGAGGTTTGTGAGGGCCATCTGACATTATTCTCTCTATCATTGCCAGACTGTATTCCATGCCCTTCTGTTGCATATAAGTATGCTCGACATGCCCTATTATCTGTATCCTTTTTGAATCAAAATAGTCAAAATATCCTGCAAGTTGTAAAGCTGGACGGTTTATATCATTCTGTGTTATAAATACTTTCTCTGCGTCTATATCTGGTGTACAGTTTTCCAAATCCAGCTGTTCAATAAGTTCTTTTAACGGTATATTGTATGTTCCTCCCTGCATGTTGCCCTTGTCCTCCTTTTTAAACTGCTTTATTTATCTTCTTCATGAAAAAACTTATAGACATTTATAGCAGCATTTTTATTCATGCTTTCAATATGGGAAAGTTCTTCTACAGTTGCATTTCGTAAATCTTCTATAGAATGGAAATATTTCATAAGAGCCTTTCTTCTTCTCCCTCCTATTCCGCTTATATCATCAAGAACAGACCTGGACTGTTCTTTGCTTCTTAGTGAGCGGTGGTATTCTATTGCAAATCTGTGGACTTCATCTTGTATTCTTGTCATAAGATGGAATCCCTCACTGTCTATCTGTACAGGCAGTTCACATTCCCTAAAAAAGAGACCTCTTGTCCTGTGCCTGTCATCTTTTACCATCCCGCATACAGGAATATCAAGACCAAGTCCAGAAAGAACTTTCTGGGCTATATGAACCTGCCCGGCACCGCCATCCATCATTATAAGGTCAGGAAAACGCATAAAACTTCCTGCTTCACTGGTAACTCCATGTTCTCCAGATTTTCGTTCCTCTATGCCATGCCTGAATCTCCTTGTCAGTACCTCATACATGCTTGCATAGTCATCAGGTCCTTTAACTGTTTTTATCTTAAATTTACGGTAATCACTTTTTTTAGGTTTGCCATCTTCAAATACTACCATTGAGCCAACAGACTGGAAACCATTTATATTAGATATATCGTAAGACTCCACACGTGATACGCCTGTTATTCCAAGCCATGAACATATCTCATTCATAGCACCAGTTGTCCGCTCTTCCTCTCTTTTAATTCTCTCCATATCCTGTGTAAGCACGAGTGCTGCGTTCTTATGTGCAAGTTCTACAAGCCTTTCTTTACTGCCCTTTTTCGGCACAACTATATGGACGCTGCCTCCCTTAAGCCCGCTAAGCCACTGTTCAATAATATTAATATCTGCTATATTATATTCTACCATGATTTCATGTGGAATAAAAGGAGTTCCTGCATAAAACTGTTTAATAAAATCCTGTAAAATATCTTCTTCTTTTTCACCAGATGTCCCATTCAGGTGAAAATGGTCCCTGCCTATAAGTTTTCCATCACGTACAAAAAACACCTGCACTACAGCTTCTTCCAAAGTTCTTGCAAGTGCAATGATATCCCTGTCCTGTCCGTTAAAGTCTGTAACCTTCTGACGTATGGCCATTGTTTTAACACTTGATATTAAATCCCTGTAACCCGCTGCTTCTTCAAATGCAAGTTTTTCTGATGCCTTAAGCATCTTATCTTCAAGATAAGATGTCACTTCTGTATAATCCCCTTCAATAAGTTTAATGGCTTTTTTAAAGTTTGCACAGTACTCTTCTTTTGATATATTGCCCTGGCATGGAGCACTGCACTGGCCTATATGGTAATTAAGACATGGCCTTTCTTTGCCAGTATCTCTTGGAAGTATCCTTCTGCATGTCCTTATCTTATATATCTTATGCGCAAGTTCTAGTGTATCCTTAGCAGCCCCTGCGCTTGTAAAAGGACCGAAATACCTGCTTTTATCCCGTTTTTTCTGTCTTGAATACAAAAGTCTTGGAAAATCTTCTTCAACCGTTGCCTTAATATAAGGATAAGTTTTATCATCCTTAAGCATTGTATTATACTTCGGCCTGTATTCTTTTATAAGGTTGTTCTCAAGCACAAGTGCTTCTACCTCTGAATCCGTTATTATATATTCAAAATAATCTATCTGGGATATCATTTTCTGTATTTTCGGAGAGACATTGCGGCTTGACTGGAAGTACTGCCTTACACGGTTCTTCAGGCTGACCGCCTTGCCAACATATATAATGGCATCCTTTTTGTCATGCATAAGATAAACTCCCGGTCTGGCAGGAAGTTTTTTTAATTCTTCTTCCAAATCAAACATAGCTGCCTCCAATTATATACAAAATCCTGGACCAAAATTCCAGATAATACATCCAAAGCCCGTAAACACTATATTTACGGGCTTTGCAGAAATGGAGCTGAGGGGAATCGAACCCCTGTCCGAATCCAGATCCAATGTACTTCTACTGTCATAGCAGGTGTTTTGACATTCCCTCCAGGCAGCGCCCGCCAGCAGGCTTTGCCCTTTAGTAGCTTCATGAATTTTCTGCTGCCTCAAAGCTTTGGCAACAGAGTGTTCCGCTGGGTGACACTGGCTGCCCCTGCCGCGGAGAACAAGGACCAGTGAGCTGCGCTTAGGCAGCTAATGCTAAATTATCTTCAGCGTTTAATTTTAATTTGGACTTTTAACGTGGTGCCCGCCACGGACAGCTTCTCCATCTTCAGTGGACCCGTCGAAACCAGTACAACCCCCTGGTTATATATAAAAGTATATGCAAATAAAATTCTTATATACTATAACATATATCGGAAATTTTGTCAAAAATTTTAATAAAGGTTTTGGACTTTAAATTTCCTCTCAGCTTCCCTTCTCTGGTCTTTTTTTGCAATATCCTGCCTTTTGTCATATAATTTCTTGCCCTTTGCAAGGCCAATTTCAACTTTTACAAGGCTCCCCTTAAAATATACATTTAAAGGAACCATTGTATAACCTTTCTGCGCAATCTGTCCTTCAATTTTGCGTATCTCATGGCGGTGCAGCAGAAGTTTTCTTACCCTTATGGGGTCTTTATTAAAAATATTACCTTTTTCATATGGGCTTATATGCATATTGTATACATATATCTCACCCTTTTCAATACGTATAAAAGCTTCTTTAACACTGCATCTTCCCATACGCAGTGATTTAACCTCTGTGCCGGCAAGTGAAATGCCCGCTTCATATTTATCTTCAATAAAATATTCATGAAAAGCTTTTTTATTGCCAGCTATTAATTTCTTTGTTTCCTTCGCCATAATCTCCTCATTCCTTTATACTTTCTATTTGATGCTGGAACTTTTCTGTCTGCCTTTCTTATTCTTCTTTTCTGTACAGGTTTAATGCCTGGTTTTGTTTTAATCCTTGTCTTTGGTACAAACACAACTTTTCTGCCATTATTAATAACAACCCTTCCAGTAAACTTAGGTATAATTCTTATATTTGCTTTACCAGCCAGTTCTGCAAGGTTCCCAAAACTTAACTTACCAGCCAGTTTGTTCTTTGCGCCAGCTTTGCCTGCTGGTTTTCTGCCCATCTTTTTTACTGCTATTGCAGGTTTCCTCTTGCGTTTTTCAGACTGTTTTCTAAATAGTTTCTTTGCTTTTATGTTATCACCAGTTTTTGTATTTTTCTTTTGGACTGATGCTTTTTTAGGTTTTTCATTTTCTGGGTTTACAGAAGTTTCCTGTATATTTTCTTTTCCTGTTTCTTCAGCTTTTCCTGTTTCACTGGCTATCTTAGCCTCTTTTAACTTTCTTCGTTTCTGCCGGCTTTTTAACGTCTTTTTGCCATTCTCTTTTGCTGTATCTGCATCCTCTTCTGCAATAGTAAAATTAATAGTTTTTGAAAGTTTATCCACAGACGCAACAGTTATCTTTATCTGGCTGCCAAGTTTATATGTCTTTCCAGTATGTTCACCAGCCATACAGTAATGCTCTTCATCAAAATAGTAATAGTCACCAGGCATATCTGCAACTCTTATCATTCCCTCTACAGTATTTGGCAGTTCAACATACATGCCCCACGATGTAACACCTGAAATTATGCCATCAAAATTTTGTCCAATAAACCGTTCCATATATTCAGCTTTTTTAAGCTTTTCAACTTCACGTTCTGAATCATCTGCACGTCTTTCAAGCCTGCTTGCAGCTTCTGCAACCTCTGGCAGTATTTTGTTATAGTGATTTATCCTGTTATCTATAAGCCTGCCATGAATGTTTTCCTTAATAATACGGTGTATCTGTAAATCAGGATAACGCCTTATCGGTGAAGTAAAATGACAGTAATACTTCATCGCCAGCCCAAAATGCCCTTCACATCTTACAGAATACTTTGCCTGTTTCATTGAGCGGAGTGCAAGCCTGCTTATAAGTGCTTCCTCTGGTTTGCCTTTAATATTATTCACCAGTTTTTGTATTTCCTTTGGATGTACTTCATTATTAGCACCTGTTTTTAATATATACCCAAAGCTATTTACAAAGATGCCAAGCTGTAGTATTTTTTCGCTTTCAGGTTCTTCGTGCACACGGAATACAAACGGCAGCTCCTGCCAGAAATACTCCTCTGCGACTGTCTGGTTAGCAGCAAGCATAAACTCTTCTATAATCCTGTGTGCATTGTTTCTCTCATATTCTTGTATCTTAACAGGTTTTCCTTTTTTATTAAGGATAATCTTGCTCTCAGGAAAATCAAAGCCTATAGAGCCTTTTTTAAACCTTCTGGTTCTCAAAATATCTGCAAGCTCATACATAAGCTCAAACATCGGTATAAAGTCTTTATATTTTTCCCTCTCTTCTTCATCATTAAGTTCAATAATTTTATTTACACTTGTATAAGACATCCTCTTGTCTACATTTATCAATGTCTCTTCAATTTTATGGCCTATAACTTCACCAGACTTATTTATTTCCATTATACATGAAAGCGCAAGCCTGTCTGTGCCTTCATTTAATGAACATATGCCATTAGAAAGCTTATGTGGAAGCATAGGGATAACCCTGTCTACAAGATATACACTTGTACCACGTTTTAAAGCTTCTTTATCTAAAGGTGAATTTTCCTTTACATAATGGCTGACATCGGCAATATGCACACCCAGTTTATAGATATCTCCTTCCTTTACCAGTGTAATGGCATCATCAAGGTCTTTTGCATCTTCCCCATCTATTGTAACAGTCTGTAAATTTCTATAGTCAGTCCTGCCTTGTTTTTCTTCCTCAGATACACTTTCGCTAATACCTTCTGTCTGCTGCATTACCGCCTCAGGATATTCCTCTGGAAGCCCATATGCCTTGACAATAGATAAAATATCTACGCCAGGGTCATTAATATGCCCTATAATCTCAATAATGCGTCCCTCAGGATTCCTGTCCCCACTGCCATAATCTGTAATCTCAGCTACTACTTTATGGCCAGTAACTGCTCCCTTGCTGTCAGATTTTGCAATATAGATGTCCTTGCCAAATTTCTGGTTATCAGCAACTACAAATCCAAAACTTTTACTCTTAAAATAAGTGCCAACTACTACACTACTGCCCCGTTCAACAATTGCAGTAACAGCACCTTCTCTTTTTTTCCCATGCCTTTTTTCTTCAACTGCAACTCTTACTGTATCACCATCAATAGCGCCCTTTGACTTATGTCCAGGTATATAGATATCACCATCTTCACCCTCAATCCTGACAAATCCAAATCCCCTCTGTGTTCCCATATATCTGCCTGTCTTTATGCCATCAGGCATAAGCATGGCTTTTCCTTTGGCGTTAATCTGTATCTTGCCCTCTCCAGATAATTCTTCAATCACTTTGCGCAGGTCTTTTTTTTGTTTAGATGGCACCATAAGTACAGAAGCCATTTCCTTAACTGACATAGGCCTGTATGTTTTGGATGCCATAAACTCCATAATAAGCTGTTTTTTGCTATCTAACTCTTCCCTCGTCACTTTTAAACACCCCCGTTTAGTAAACGTAAAAAGTGCAACGTAATACATATACGCTGCACTCTGAACCTATGCATCATAATCTTTTATGAAAAGATACTAAGATTTAACAATAGCGAAAGCACTATAAACACTACTGCAAGAACTCTTGTTGCAAGCATAAGCCCGCCTTCCATTGAGCGTCCCTTGTTCTTTCCCCAATATGTGTCAGCAGCACCGCTGATTGCACCTGTAAGCCCTGCCTGTTTGCCTTCCTGCATAAGTACAATAACAGTTAATGCAACAGATACAATAATGTATACAATTAATAAAATACCATGAATTATATTAATCATAAGAAATATCCTCCATTCCATTATTACCAGTATTTTAAATAAATATCCAAAATTATTTATCTGCTAAAAGCCAATGCATGTACAGTTACAAAATAACGTACTTATACAGTATACCACAGTATACTTGCTCTTTCAAGTATTTTTTGAAATTTTTAAATTAAAAAATTTTTAAGAAAACCCACAAAAGACAGAAAAATATGTTATACTAAAAAATATAAACCAGACTATAAACTTTAAAAGCATTGTGCAGACATCACTAAGAAAGGATATTGGTTAATTATTATGAAAACATCTGCTATTATAAAAAGAATTTTTATAGGAATTATTGTAGTGGCTCTTGCAGTCCTGATAACTTATATATTTATTACTAGAAACCGCATCAAATTTTATGATGATGACAGCATCACAGGCAATACAAGCGGCAATCTGTTAAACAGCGGGCTTTTCTGTGAAAACGGTGGCAAAATATACTTTGCAAATCCTTATGATGACAATAAACTTTATTGCATGGACAGCGATTTGTCCAATCCCAAAAAATTATCAGATGACAGAGTAAGTTATATTAATTCTGCAGAAAAATATATTTTTTATACAAGAAGAAATGACCAGATTAAAAATGATTTAAATGCAGTATTATCATTAAGTACAACCGGGCTTTTCAGAATTAATACATCAGGACACAGTAACTTTCAGCTATATGAAGACCCAACCCAGGTAGTATGCCTTTATGGCAACAATGTTTATTACCAGCACTATGACCAGAAAAAGGGTCTTGAGCTTTATTCTATAAAAATAGATGGTTCTGAAGAAAAAAAGATTGTTTCTGAAGCTGTTGCACCATATGCAATCCATAATGACAGAATATATTATACTGGATGGAACAGTGACCACTATATACACTCAATAGGCATCAATGCTTCAGGTGCAAAGGTGATATATGCCGGCAACTGCACAAATCTTACCATACAGGGGGACTATTTATATTTCATGAATATGGAACAGGACTACAGCCTGTGCCGTATCCCATTTGACGGCTCTTCTGTAGAAACTATTATAAACCAGCGTCTGGCCACTTATAATATATCAGAAGATGGGACATCAGTATATTACCAGGTTGACGATGGGAAAAACAGCGGGCTTTACAAACTTGACCTGTATACATATAATTCATCACTTATTGCCGAAGGTAATTATAACTACCTTAACCTGACTTCTGAATATCTGTTCTTTGAAGAATATGACCAGAGTGTACTGTATACATATAACCTTTCCACAGAACAGATGCAGACACTCAATATAGAAAAATCCAAATAGCAGACAGTTAAAGGTTACCAGGCTAAAATGCCCAGTAACCTTTATTCATCGTACAGCCCAGTACAATTTTTTCTGGCAGCCTGTAATAATTCACACCAAGTTTATATCCTGCAAGTTTAAACATACATTGCAATATAAAATAAACTGCCTTATATATCCTGCCTTGTTTTACCAGAGACATGGTAATTTTCCCAGCGTAGCCCACACCTTCCTGTTCAGAAGAAATACTTTCAAATATTTTATGGTACTGCATTTGTGAAACACCAATGTCAAAGTTCCTTTTAAACTGCTGTATGCATGTATACGAATGTGAATGAAGTACCTTTGCATCAGCACAGTAAGCTATATTATAACCTGCATTTATAACTTTATATGCCATTATCATATCTTCATTAAAAATTGTCTTTTTTACAAATCCCCCAAGACTGTCATATATACTTTTTCTGTACATTGCACATACATTTGAACAAAAATAAGTCTTTATGCCAAGCCTGTCTAAGTCACTGGCAGATTTTATACTGCTTTCTTTTGGATAGTTGTATAATCTTGTCATCTTTTCAATGATATCTGCATCACTGCCAGCAAGCTGCCTTCCATATGATACTGCCACATCCGGGCTTTCCATTGGAACGAGCAGGTTTTCAACCAGTTTTCTGTCCACAGGTACAGCATCCTGTGTCATAAATAATAAAAATTCTGCATTAGAAAGCCCGGCACCCATCCGCCTTGTAGCTCCATGGTCAAAATCCTTTTTTAATACAGGATGTACTGAAATTACATCACTATTAAATTCTGTCATCAGCCTGTCATATTCTCCAACTGTCTGAAGCAGGAAAATATGGTTTACTGGCACTGTCTGCCTTAACAGGCGTTTTAATATATTTTTAAATCCAGAGCCAGGCTGGTATATTGGAATTACTATATCTACCATTTATTAAGCCTCTTTCTCATTATTTTCTGCCAAGCAGCTTTCCTACAAGTGTAACTGCCTCCTGTGCGTCCTTTGAATAACCGTCAGCCCCTATTTCATCTGCAAATCCCTGCGTGATAACTGCACCACCTATTATAACTTTACAGTCCAGATTTTTTTTGTGCACAAGGTCTGTTACCTTTTTCATCTCCATCATTGTAGTAGTCATAAGCGCAGAAAGTCCTATAATATCTGCCTTCTCTTTTACAGCAGCATCTACTATTGCTTCTGCTTTTACATCTTTTCCAAGGTCAACAACATTATACCCATAGTTTCTAAGCATAAGTGCAACAAGGTTTTTTCCAATATCATGTATATCATGCTCCACTGTAGCTATAACTATAGTAGCAAGGGACTCTTTACTTCTGTTCTTTTTAAGAACAGGCTCTAATACATTTATTCCCTTTTCCATTGTTTCTGCACTTGATATTAACTGTGGCAGATAATATATCTGCCTGTCAAACAACATTCCTACATGGTTTATCGCTGGAATAAGGCTTTTATCAATAATGTCCTGTGCATCTCTTCCATTCTCTAAAGCACTTCTGGCAAGTTCTTCTATTTTATTCTGCTTTCCCTTTACAACTGCATCAAAAAGCATATCACCAGTTATCTCTGTTTCCAGCCCGCCTTTGCTGCTGCCAGGCTTTAATGTTACTGTTCCTGTATCCACTTCGCCACTTAATACAGATATTTTGTGCTCTGTTACCCTGTTAATATATCTGTTGTCTGCTTCAGGCTTGTCCATAAGAAGGTCTGCTGCAAATACAGCATGCATTAAAAGGTCCTGTGATGGATTGGCTATTGCCATAGTAAGGCCATGGCTTATAGCTATTGCCATAAAGCTGCTGTTGACAAACATTCTTTCCGGAAGCCCGAACGATATATTAGAAAGGCCACATACAGTTGCAACACCCAGCTCATTCTTACAGTAACTTATAGTTTCAAGTGTCTCAACAGCCGCTTTACTATTAGCGCCCACAGTTGCCACAAGACCATCAACAATAACATCATCCTTAACAAGTCCCTGCCGCAATGCCTCATCAAGAACTGTATGCACAATTTCTTTTTTTTCTTCAATATTCTTTGGAAGTCCTTTTTCAGACAAAGGCAGCAGTATAAACATTGCACCGTATTTTTTTGCTGCTGGCAGCAGTCTTTCAAACTTTTCAGGTTCTAACGATATAGAATTAACCAATGCCCTGCCTGGATAGATGCGCAGTGCCTCCTCTACAACATCAGGATGGCTTGAATCTATAGAAACAGGAAGATTGCTTGTTAATGAAAGTTCGTTAACCACCTTAAGCATCATCTCTTTTTCGTCAATCCCATTCATTCCCATATTTACATCCAGCACTGATGCTCCAAGTTCTTCCTGTGACTCAGCCATCTCTATAACCATGTCAAGGCTTCCTTCCCTAAGTTCTGCCTGCAGTGCTTTCTTTCCAGTAGGGTTAATGCGTTCACCTATTACAAGAAAATCCCCGTCAAGCCCGATATCCAGCACATCTCTTTCATTAGAAAGCGCACGCCTTTTTACATGGCCACGTCTGGCTGTAAATGAAACACTGTCCATTAAAGACTTTTTCTTAAGCAGACATGCCAGCGCCTTTATATGCTCTGGTGTAGTCCCACAACAGCCACCAACAATATCCGCCCCAGCTTCCACAAGTGACATCATGCCCTCTGCAAATTCATCTGGTTCCATGTCATATACAGTTTCCCCAGATTCATTAAGCTGTGGAAGTCCCGCATTAGGCTTGGCAGCTATTGGCACATCTGTGTACTCTGCCATCTGTTTAATAATGCAGGTCATTTTATCAGGTCCCGTAGAACAGTTTACACCAACAGCATCCACACCAAGCGCAGACAGCACAAGTGCTGCTGTAGCAGGATTTGTTCCATACAAAGTACGGCCATCTTCATTAAATGTCAGTGTCACCATAACAGGAAGATTGCAGGTTTCTTTTGCCGCAATAACAGCAGCCCGGCACTCCTGAAGGCTCATCATCGTCTCCACTGCGAGAAAATCAACACCTGCTTCACAAAGATACCCTATCTGTTCTTTATAGATATTAATTAGCTCTTCAAACATAAGATTTCCCACAGGATATACCTGTCTGCCTGTCATAGTAATATCACCAGCAATATATATATCCCTGTCTGTACCAGATTCTCTTATGGCATCCCGTGATATATCCACAAGCCTTTTATTTATACTGCCTATACTATCTGCAAGTCCATATTCCTGAAGTTTAATCCTGTTTCCAGAAAATGTAGGCGCATAAAGCACATCAGAACCCGCTTTTATATATTCAGCCTGAAGCCCTCTTAAAATATGCTGGTTTTCAAGAATCCACTCTTCTGGGCATACCCCTGCTGGCATGCCACACTTCTGCAAGTTAGAACCAGTTGCACCATCAAGTATAAGTTTTCCACATTCCAGTCTGTCTGAAAAATCCTTTTTAGTCATTATAATCCCCGCTTTTAACTTTATTAGTCTTTTTAATAATAAGAAGCTGCAAGTATAAACTAATTTTTTAACCAGGGCATACTTGCAAACAATCCATGAATTTTAGTGCCTGGTTTAAGACTGTGCACACACAATCTGTATACCCAGTTAATAACTGCTGTCCAGCTATTGCCAGAAAAACCTGGTTTTTCCTGTGATATCGTATAATGCCTGCTTAAAACTATAATACAGATAAGTGCCAGTTCACCATACACCTGGCACAGCCTGTCTTGTTTATTCTCATCTGGCATTTCAAGATATCTGGTAAACACTCTGTACTTTAAATAATTTTTTAAAACACCACTATATCTTTTTCTTACTATATTATCAAATCTGCTAAGTTCTGAAACAGCCTGCTGTACAGTTTTTTCATCTTCAAAATAGTCAAAACTTCCATCCAGGTACCTGGTTTCTTTATTTTCAACAATAATATCCAATATACTATCTGCTAACTCTATAGATAATTTATAAATATTTATATAATCTTGTTCTGTCATATCACTGGCAATATATTTTTCCAAAAACCCTGTGCACTCTTTAAGTTCATCTGCAATAAACGGAATGTCATGTATATGTACTGGCACAATACCACACTTATCATCCAGCATATAAAACTTTATTTTACTGTTTACAATGTAATCTGCCACTACAGGACATGACGCTGCCATTGAAATCCAAAACAGCCCGCTGTGTTTTGAAATAAGCCTTGGAAACTTCCTGCATGTATCACAGAGCATATCTTCCCCGGCATTTTTCTGGATGCGGCAAAGCCCGTCACTGTCAAGCATACTGCACCGTCCGCCGCTTCTGTTTATAAAGTGTTTTATACCATCTGTCACAGATATATTAGATAATATGTCTTTTTTTAAAGCAAAGTCCCGGATATTTTCAAAACGCCTGAACGATTCATTATCAACAACAATTTTCCATCCTGCACAACATGTAGAAGTACACTTACCAGCAATACACTGGAAATCATTATACAACCCTAAAATTATCCCTTTCATCAGCACGCATTGCTCCATTAATTAAAATGTCAGTTCTGATTTATCCCTGAGAAGCCTTGCACCTTTTGCAATAACCAGAATCCCTGTGGCTGCCCCTGATACAATTAATATAATTCCCATAACAATATTAAAAGCTCCTACAGATTTCATAGTTTTATATACTTTCTCGCCCATAACTCACTCCATATGCATATTTTTTGATTTTCCGGCATAAAGGCTTTAAGCCTTTGCACCATACTGTTTATAATATTCATCTATTGCTTCTTTTATTTTATCGTCAATATATATTCTGCCCATACATTCTTTATTGTAAAGATAGTTTACTACATCTTCCATAGTCACAATTGCACCTGCAGGAAATTTATATTTTTGCTGTATTTCACCAAGTGCACTTGCATCTGTAGAAATACCTTTTTCCATACGGTCCAGAGAAACAATAAGTCCCTTAATTTCTACATCTGCCTGCGCTTTAATAATTGGATACGTTTCTTCTATCGATTTGCCAGATGTAGTTACATCTTCAATTATAATTACCCTGTCACCATCATTAAGACCACTTCCAAGCAAAATTCCCTTATCACCATGGTCTTTGGTTTCTTTGCGGTTAGAACAATAGCGCACTTCCTTTCCATAGAGCTCACTATATGCGATAGAAGTGGCAACACTTAAAGGAATTCCCTTGTATGCAGGTCCAAACAACACGTCAAAATCATCGCCAAAATGTTCATGTACCGCCTGTGCATAGTACTTGCCAAGTTTTAAAAGCTGTGCACCTGTTACATACGCACCTGCATTCATAAAAAAAGGTGACTTGCGTCCACTTTTTAAGGTAAATTCACCAAATTTTAAAACATTGCACTCTGACATAAAAGAAATAAATTCTTCTTTGTATTTTTCCATTCTTTAATATCTCCTTTCTTTATTTCATTCCAACATTATATCTTCTAATTAATAATAACATTAGATTGCATCATATGCAATAAAAACCGGATATTCACATAAATAATCAGGCGGTGCTTTCAGAAGCACCGCCTGTGTGTATGTATAAAATTAGTTGCTGTTATTTGAATTTAGACAATTTTACTTTTCTCTTATTAACAATTATCGTTGATTTAAAGGTTTTAGACTTTCCAGTAGTTAATGTTATTTTAACACTAATAACCGCTTTGCCTTTTTTAATCCCTTTTATAATACCTTTTTTATCTACAGTTGCCACTTTTTTCTTACTACTTGAAAATTCTACTTTACTAACATCACTGGCAAATAATCCCTTTTCCTCTGGAAAATCCAATGTGATTTTTGACGATTTTCCTTTTTTAAATGTCTTTTTAGATATTTTTACAGAAATTTCCCCTATTAATGTATTGATGTCAATTTCATTTTTTGCCTGGTTTATAGTAATCTCATGACTTTCAAGTCCAGGAGCACTTATAGTGACAATCCCTGATCTTTCTTCATATGTATTATTTTCTTTTACAAGAATATAAAAGCCGCCTTTTCCTTTTTTTTCTATAGAACTATACTGTTCTGAATAATAACTGTCATTATTTATAATCTTAATCCAGTCTTTTGATGCTGTCGCTGTCCAGGTTGTGCCTTCATTTGCAGAAACTGTAATCATTTCACTCATTGCCTGTTCTGGACCGTCAAAATATGCAGTGTCCCTGTCTACTTTCAAATATACACTGTCTATTCCCATCTGTGTGACAGTAACTTTTTTAGTGAGCTTTCCAGATTCATGTTCTATTGTAACTGTTGCAGTCCGGGTATCTCCGCTGTTTTTATCAGCAATCAGGTAAATATATGCATCTTTACCTAATGTAAGACTGGACATTCCATCTACAAAATAGCTTGTATTTGTAGATGATAGTTTAAGCCACTCTGCATCTTCTTCTACAGTTGCCGTAAATGAACCTGTATTTGATGTCTTTACACTTATAGCATTACTATAAAAAGAGCCATCTTTATCTGCTGTCTTATTTGTACTGTCCACGTTCAGCACTAATTTTGTGCCTTCCTGGCTGACTTTTATCTTCTCTTTGGTTTCACCATCCTCATGTGTTACAGTGATAGTAGCTGTTCTGGACGTTTCAGATGTATTTTCATTTACAAATATATAAAATGTGCCCTCAGATTCAAAAGAAATATTTGAAGCTGCCCTGCTCTTAGTACTGCTGCTTCCAACTTTTACCCACGAAGACCCTCCGTTATCTACAGAGAAGCCGCCTGTTTTACTTGTCTTGACATCTACAGAAGATACACTTGTTGTACCTTTTGCATTAGCGGTAATCTTTGAAACAGAAACACTAAGCTGCGCCTTAGCCGCCTCCTGTGTTACTTTAACTGTTTTTTTCACCGTTTTATCAGAATTAGAAGCACTAATTGTAATATCTGCTGTACGTGGTGATGCACTTGTATTTTCATCCGCAAATACATAAAAAACCATATCATCTTCACTGTAAAAACTTAATGAACTTGAAGCTGAAGCTGATATATCTTTTTTACACACACGCAGCCATGAAGAATAATCTGTACCTACACTGACACTGTATGTATAACCTGTTAATGATACCTTTACCTCATTATCAGAAATTTTTCCCTCTGCATCTGCCTCTATCTTCTCCGGCTCAACTGTCAGGTTTAACTCAGGTGTTGGAGTTGGAGTTGGTGTCGGAGTTGGTGTCGGAGTTGGAGTTGGTGTCGGAGTTGGTGTCGGAGTTGGTGTCGGAGTTGGAGTCGGAGTCGGAGTTGGTGTCGGTGTTGGTGTTGGAGTCGGAGTTGGAGTCGGAGTTGGAGTTGGTGTCGGTGTTGGAGTTGGTGTTGATACCTCACTTACAGTAATTGCAAATGATGCTGTCTTTGTAATAGTTCCCTCTGTATAACTAACAACTACTTCACTTTCACCAGGAGTATCTGTATCTCCTTTTACAGAATAATCATAAAGTTCTTTAAAGGCTCCATTATTCTTTGTAGCTTTTACAACCATTCCTGTAGTATCTATACTCTCACCCTGTATATAATTCTGCTTATCAGGCAATGTAGTTATCTCAATTTTGTATAACATATTTTGTACAGGGAAATGAGTTATTGAACCTGCTATATAACTCTTTAATAAATTAAGGTCTTTGTCACCTATTTCCTTATCACCATCTAAATTCATTAATTCCCAATCAGAATCAGATATACTAGCTACATTATAACCATTGTATCTATATATATTTTGCATATATAAACTAACATCTTTTTCATCAATCATGTTATCGCCATTGCAGTCACCATAGTGTACTCTGTCAACTGGGAAGTATACCTTTCCTTCAAACAAACATTCACGCATTAAGTCCAGGTCACATTCACCCAATATTCCATCACCATTAAGGTCCATCTTATATTTCATCTCATCAGATGGTTTCTTTCCATCATATAAAAATCCTCTTAGTATTGTCAAATCAGCAGTATCAATACGTCCATTACCATTAGCATCGCCAAAGTACCTGCCTTCTGTATTATAGGTAATATAATCAGCTTGTGCCTTTTTCACATAACCTGTCTGTCCCATGCCGGTAATTAACGAAAGACTTAATGTGACCGCAACCGCTTTTTTTAATATTTTTCTCAATACATTCCCTCCTTACATATTTTTTTTAAAATTTTATCTTATAGTTGAAATAGTATTGACAGACTTATTATCCAGTCCGTCAATACTATCCTGATTTACTGTAATTAAAATTATTTTACATATACAGTTGTTTTATAGTTATATTCTTTGCCATCTGATAATGTAACAGTTGTAGTAATTATTGCTTTTCCTTTTTTCTTACCAGCAGTTACCTTACCATTTGAATTTACAGATGCTATATTGCTTTTTGAAGAGCGGTATGTAATTGAATCAATATCATCTTCCCATATAGCGTCAATTTCTTCTGGCTCTATGCCATCTTTAAACTCTTCTGTTAAAGCAATCTTAATATTAAAGCTCTTTTGCTTATTAATTGTTTTCTTAGAAGGTGTTACTTTCAGATCCTCTTTTGCTATTTCAATAGCTACTACTGAATCACTGGATGAACCAGATATAATTGTAATGTCATAACTTCCGTTAAAACCGCCATCTGAACTTACTGCACTAACCCTTGTCTTTCCTTCTTTTTTGCCAGTTACGGTACATGTCATAGTATCTGAAGAGATATCAATGCCTGCGATGCTTTCATCATCTACAACCCATTCAACATTTTTATTATCAGCTGTTTCTGGCAGGATTATTGCTTTTAATTCTGCAGAATTACCTACTTTAATGGTATTGTCACCTGTACATGTCACTTTTAGATATGTTACTGGTTCTACGATTTTATCAATAACCTCTACTTCAATAGTCTTTTTAATACTATCTGCGAGTTTAAGCAAATCATCTGAAAATGTTCTGGAATTTATATCTGTAAGAATTCCTGTGTCTTTAGTAATATCCTTGTACTGGTCAAAATAATAAGAATTAGTTATTACTGATGTATTAATCTTCTGGTCTTCAAGCTTTTTAAGCAAGGATGCTTTGTTTAATCCAAAGCTGTTGTTTTCCTTATAGTTTGCATCTGTAAGAACTATAGCAAACTTGTGTGCATTTGACCTGAATTTCAGTGTTGTTTCATCAGTTACATACCCCAGTGCATCAAATAATGTCTCTGGAAGATCGCCACCGCCATTAACTTTAGATTTTATAATCCTCAGTGTCTCTTTCAGTTCAGCTGTTGTCCTATGCCATGGAGAACCATCAATTGTATGTACCTTAGTACTGTTTTTTCCATCACATGTAATATCCCTGTACTCCACAACACTCATATTTACATCTACTTTTTGTTCTTCCAGATACTTGGAAAAAGTTTCTACATTATTAGCAACATTCTGGATATATGAAGCCATAGAGCCTGTTGAATCAATAACAAAAACTATATCTGCTGGTTCAACTACATCCTTTTTTTCTGTATGTTTATCTGTTCTTCCTTCCTCTGTTGTTATTTCTTCAACCTTTGTGTCAAGACTGGAAGACTCCTCCCCACTGCTGTCACTGGCACTCTCATCTATACTGTGGCGGTTAATTGTTACTGCAGCCGAAGTACCTGCAGATGGCACTAATAATGCTGCACACAAAAATCCTGTTAATAAAAGTTTCACTTTTCTCATTAATTATACCTCCCTGGTTAAACAGAGGATGAATGATGCTCTTTTCTTACAGTATCATCCACCCTTGTTTTTAGCATGCTATTGCCTGGACTATCTTGTCACATAAACCTTAGTCTTGTATGTACCTTCTGATCCATCCCTGAAAGTAACTGTTGTCTTAATTACAGCACTGCCTTTTTTCTTGCCTTTTACTACGCCTTTGCTGTTTACATATGCAACTGAGCTCTTAGAAGAACGGAATGTAATGCTATCAATGTTCTCACCAAGCAGTTCTTCCCACTCTTCATCTGGCAGGTCTTCATTTGCATCAGCAAAATCATCGCTTGGATATAAGTCAATAGTGAACTTAGCACCAATTTTAATTGTCTTCTTTGCAGGGCTTACTACTATATCTCCTTTAGTAACCTCCTGTGAATCCTCAGCAGCTTCCTCAAAATCTTCTGCGTCGTCAGCAGCAGCAGCTTCAGCAACTGCACCATCTGAAATGCTAGCTATTGGAGCTGTTGAAGCTCCTACTATAGCAGCTAATGCTAAAACTAAAAACTTCTTTCTCATAATTATTATCCTCCTTTTTAGTTGAAAAATATATTGTACAATGCTCTAATTTTGAAAAAACTAGAAGCTAATAATAAGCATACAACATAGTTTATAAAATGTCAATAATAAATTTTAAATTTCCAGGATAACCTCATAAAATTAA
>DKXQ01000149.1 GCA_002493085.1 Lachnoclostridium sp. UBA7122 | reverse complement strand
TCTAAAGCTTTCAGTTTATATTATCAATGTATGACCGTTGACCGTTTTTCCAATTATAAAATATTGACACTGGTTTTTTTCACTTATTTTGTGCCATTCCAGACCTCATCACCAGCACATATGCTGGTGGTATATTGCGCATTTCAAGCAGCCCGCCTGATATTGTAAAGTACTGCTCAAAGAATTTTCTTTTTACCATGCTGTACTGGAATGTAATAAAACGTCCTTTTCTGCCAAGTGCTTTCTGGGTTTCTTTAAGTATGGATTCTGATGCTTCCTGAGGCAGTGATGTAAATGGCAGGCCTGAGATTATATAATCTGCATGTTCAAATCCAAGTTTCTTTATATATTTGTTTACATTTTCTGCACTGTCCTCCACAATATAAACTCCTGGCCGGTTTTTGAATTTCTTTTTTAGCGTATCGCAGAACAGGCGGTTCTGTTCAATTACAATAAGTTTTGTTTTATTATTTTTGCGTCTGACGAGCTCTTTTGTAAAAACTCCTGTTCCTGGACCATATTCTACTATGCAGGATGCATTTTGGAATTTAACAGGCTCCATCATTTTTTTTGCAAGGAATCTTCCGCTTGGCGCAACAGCTCCTATGCATTTTGGATTTTTGAAAAACTCGATTAGAAATTTAAACATATTATTCCTCCATTGCAGTTATTATACGCTCTTCCATCTGCTTCTGTCCCATTACATGTACTATCTGCCACAAGTCAGGTGTATTAGCCCGTCCTGTAACTGCGATACGTATGATTTCAGCAATATCAGATACACTGCCTTTATATTTTTCTGGTTCTTTCTTATATGCTTTCATATCAGATGCAAAGCCATATTTATCTGCAATAATTTTTAATTTATTAAACCATTCACTATTGTTATCACTGTGGCAGTATGTTGCAAGATATTCTTTAAGAATTTCATCTGCTGTCTGTTTATTTATAGATTTATTGCTAAGTTTGTCCTTTTCCTGCTGTCCGTCTTCCAGGTCGAAGAAATAGGCAACTAGTTCAAATATCTGCCTTGCATATATAAAATCTTTTCTTCTGCGCTTCATGCCAATGCCCATATAAAGCCTTAAGATTCCAAGCATTTTTTCTTTGTCAGCAAACCATATGCTGCACCTGCCAGGCTCATGCTCTGCTGCCCACTCATACAGAAAGTCATATATTTCATACTCTGAAAGGCATGAAAGTTCATTTTTGCATATATTGTGGAGTTTGTCTTTGTCAAATAGTGCACCTGACTGGCTCATCTTGTCCACTGAGAATGGGAAATCATTAATATCTTTATCTGGGAACTTTTCATGCCACTCCTCAAAGTTAGAGTTAAGCAGTGTAAGCAGGTAAACTTTCATACAGTATGGATGGTACCCGTCTTTTCTGTAGTAGTCCAGGGAAAGTTCAGGGTCTTTTCTTTTGGAAAGTTTCCTTTTTCCGCCTGTTTCTTCATCGAACTTCATAAGGTGTGCTGTATGGCCGTAGTCTGGCATTTTAAAGCCGAGAAGATGGAATAACTCATAGTGTATTGGCACTGATGCAAGCCATTCACCACCCCTTATAACCATAGTTGTCCTCATAAGATGGTCATCAACTGCATGTGCAAAGTGGTATGTTGGCACACCATCTTTTTTAAGAAGTACAATGTCATGTATATTTTCAGGCAGCCTGACTTCTCCTTTTATACAGTCTTTAAATGTAATTTCCCTGTCCGGGCTTCCCTGCGAGCGCAGTCTTATAACATACTCTTTTCCAGCATTGATATTGGCGGCAGCTTCTTCATATGTCATATTACGGCATGTTGCATATTCACCATAGTACCCTGTAAGCACTTTCCTGGCATCCTGTTCCTGCCTTACCTGTTCAAGTTCTTCTTCTGTGCAGAAACAAGGGTAAGCAAGCCCTCTTTCAACCAGGTCTTTTACATAAGCATGGTATATATCCACCCTCTGTCTCTGGAAGTAAGGACCATACTGGTTTTTTTCTGTATTTTTATCAAAACCTGCCCCTTCATCAAACTCTATATTAAAATAGCGCAGTACATTTATAATAGTTTCAACAGCGCCATCAACTTTACGCTTTTCATCTGTATCTTCTATCCTCAGGTAAAATACACCGCCTTTTCTGTGGGCAATCCTTTCATCTGCAAGTGCACTGTAAAGATTTCCAAGGTGTATAAAGCCTGTAGGGCTTGGTGCCATACGTGTGACCTGGGCTTTAGACGCAAGCTTTCTATAAGGATATTTGTTCTCATAATATTCTGGTGTATGCACTACACTGGGAAATAATAAATCTGCTAATTTTTTATTATTAATGCTGTTTATATTGTCCATTCTTTTCTCCATTCTGCCGCAGAGGCTGTAATTTTTTGTTACTATTCATGGTCAATTAAATTCGAGGATTTTTGGCATGTTTTTTGCCGGAAATACGAGTTTTTAAGCGCCATTTTGCATGTTTTCTTGCAAAATGTGTGCATTTCAGCGCTGTAAAGCGCTGTTTGTTACTATGAACGGCATAGACCGTGAATAGTAACAATTTTTTTCTTTATATCCTGGCTTTTAATATGCCAAGCAGTTTTTCAAAATATTCTGGAAGCGGTGCTTCAAATTCCACATATTTTTTGGAAGATGGATGTATAAATCCGAGGGTTTTTGCATGCAGCACCTGTCCCTCCAGTTTAAAAGGACATTTAGCTGGACCATATAAGGTATCACCGAGCACAGGATTTCCAATGCTTGCCATATGGACACGTATCTGGTGGGTGCGCCCTGTTTCAAGATGGCAGGCAATGTAAGTATACTTGTTATTAAGGTTATCAAGTATCTTATAATGGGTTATGGAATTCCTGCCATTTTTTACGCCAGCTGCCATCTTTTTTCTGTCAGCAGGATGTCTGCCTATTGTACTTTCTATTGTCCCTTCTGCTTCTTTTAAATGGTTGTGCACTATTGCGTGGTATGTCCTTGTTATAGAATGTTCTTTTAGCTGTTCTGCAAGAAACTTGTGTGAAGCATCATTTTTACAGGCAACAATAACCCCTGTTGTATCCTGGTCAATTCTGTGTACTATGCCAGGACGCAGTACACCATTTATGCCAGAAAGGGAATCTTTACAGTGGTATAACAGTGCATTGGCAACTGTCCCTGATAAATGGCCTGGTGCGGGATGTACCACCATGTGTTTAGGCTTATTTATTACAATTATATCATTGTCTTCATAAATTATATTAAGTGGGATATTTTCAGGCTCTGCTGCTGGTTCTGCCACCTGTGGAAGCTTTACTGTTATTATGTCAGAACTGCATATCTGGTATCCTGCCTTTACTGTTTTGTTATTTACAAGTATATTTCCATCCTTAATCTGCTTTTGTATATATGAACGGGATATATCAGACAGTTTTACAGATAAGAACCTGTCCAGGCGCATGCCTGCATCTTCTTCTCCGGCACACAATTTTTCAATATATATATAACTCATTCTTCTTTACCTTTCATGCTTTTAAGCCTGAAAACTTTCAAATCTTCATCTTTATAATAAAACATTATTAAAAATGCTCCAAGCACAGCCGCTATTACTACATAGCAGTCAGCTATATTAAATATAGGGAAATCAATAAGTTCAAAATATAAGAAATCAATTACATAACCCTGCACTATCCTGTCTATCATATTTCCTGTGGCTCCGGCCACAATAAGTATTAAAACCATGCCCATAGGCAAATATTTTTTTGTAAATGGTATTTTTATATATGCAGCAATAACTGCGGTAAGTATAACCACAGTCATACACAACAGAAAAAAACGCTGGTTCTGGAGGACACCAAACGCAGCGCCATGATTCTCAAGGTAAAGAAAACGGAATACGCCTTTTATAACAGGTATCCCGTCTGTTCCTTTAATGCTTAGTGCAGCCAGTTTAGTAATTCTGTCAGCAGCAAGCAGTATAATAAACCCAGCCAGTCCAAATATATATTTCTTCATCTTTGCCATTTAAAACTCCCATATTTCAGTGTTGCAACAGTGATTCTGTCATTTCTGCATCTGTAACATCATTCCTTATTACAGCATTGCCCATGCCGTCAAGAAGTATAAACTTTATATTTCCTGCATCCATCTTTTTATCACTTTTTGATACCTTTATTATATCCCTGGCAGCTAAGCCGCTTACATTTAGTGGAAGGTTTAATGATTTTAACATTGTGCAGGTTTTCTCATAATCACTTTTATCTATCATGCCCCGTTTCATAGATATATATGATGCTGCAGCTACTCCCACAGATACACATTCACCGTGTAACATTGTGAAATCTTTAAGCTTTTCTATAGCATGTCCAAGTGTATGTCCAAAGTTTAAAACGGCACGTTCCCCTTTTTCCAGAGGGTCATTTTCCACAACAGTACGCTTAATCTGGCAGCTTCCTGTAACTATTTCTTCAAGCACCCTGAGGTCACGTGCATTTATAGCGTCATAATTATCTGCAATATATTCAAAATACTGCATATCTCTTATAAGCCCATGTTTAACTATCTCACCGAATCCCGAATAATACTGCACATCAGTAAGTGTCTTAAGTGTAGATATATTTATATAGACTGCTGCTGGCTGGTGGAATGAACCGGCCATATTTTTATACCCTCTTACATCAACACCTGTCTTGCCGCCAATACTGCTGTCTACCATTGCAAGCAGTGATGTAGGGACTTGTATTACACGTATGCCCCGCAGGTATGTTGCAGCTGCAAAGCCTGTAAGGTCGCCTGTAACACCCCCTCCAAGTGCTATAAGCATATCTTTTCTGTCAAATCCTGCTTTTATAAGCTTTTCATATAAATCTGCGACTGTGTCAAGGTTCTTAGAATGTTCTCCTGCTTCAAATATAAAAGAAACTGTCTCTGATGCACAGTTTCCTGCAATATCCATAACCTTATCCAGATAGTATTTTCCAACTGAACTATCAGTAACTATACAAAGCCTGCGCCCCTTTGTTCCAAGTTTTTCCAAAACACTGGCAAGACCTTCAAAATCCTGCTCTATAGTGATATCATAAACTGGCCTTTTATCATAATGCACTGTAATTACTCTACCCATAATTTCTCCTTATCTGCCAGCTTTATCTATACCTCAATAAATGTAAAGCCGCTTTCACTTTCATTATCTGGTTTCTTATCAACAGTATATTCATCACTGTTCCAGGAAAATTTTTCTCCGGCAGGACTATCTGTTTCTTCTGGTTCATGTTTAGATGCAGGCAGGACAAACTTTGTATCCTCAAGCATGTCAAGCTGCTGAAGGGCAAACTTTTTTAACTTTGCACGGTAGTCTTCATAATTTTGTAAAAGCTGGGCTGACCTGGCATTTATATTATTACATTCCTGCTGTGCAGCTGACTGTATATTTAAAGCTTCGTTTTCTGCTTTATTTATAATGGCTTCTGCCTTTTTCTGTGCCTCTTTTATAAGAATGTCTGCTTTTGCCTCTGACTCTTTTACAAAGGCATCTGCTTCAGATTTGATACTGCCAGTTTCTGTCCTTGCATTGTCTATAATTTTTTCTGATTCTTCTTGTGCCTCTTTTATAATCCCATCTGCTTTTTCCTGTGCCTCTTTTACAGTGGTATCAGCTTGTACCCTGGCAGCCTCCTGGGTTTCTGAAGAAGTCTTTTCTGCAAGAACAAGTGCTTTCTGTAAAGTATTTTCCATCTGTTTATAGTACTGTATTCCTTCACTTAAAGTAGTTATTTTATCTTTTAATTCTCTGTTTTCTTTTAAAACAGATTCATAGCTTTCATGTATGGCTGCAAGAAATTCATCTGTCTCTTTTTTATTATATCCACTCATTGATGTCTTA
Source organism: Lachnoclostridium sp. UBA7122 (assembly GCA_002493085.1). Classification (GTDB taxonomy): domain Bacteria; phylum Bacillota; class Clostridia; order Lachnospirales; family Lachnospiraceae; genus Butyribacter. The sequence goes on along the minus strand of DKXQ01000149.1, from coordinate 132 downwards.
AGTGTATGGTTTTGTATATCTACCGGTTTAAGCATATTTTATACCCTCCATCATCAATACCACATCTGGTTTCATCTTTACATAAATTATTCTTTTTTCATCATCGGGTCAGCTGTATAACCATTGGGTATC